>JAZGFQ010000271.1:0-7331 GCA_036479635.1 Arenicellales bacterium | reverse complement strand
GTTAAAGGTGAGCAAGCACGACAGTTATTTGCCGATGCGCAAGCGATGCTAGACACCATCATCAAAGAAAAATGGCTCACCGCCAAAGCTATTTTTGGGTTTTTCCCAGCGAACAGTGAGCAGGAATCCATTGATATTTATACAGATAATAGTCGTCAACACCGTGCTTTACAGCTGCATCACCTGCGCCAGCAAAGCAAACGCCCTGATGGCAAGCCCAACCAATGCTTATCTGATTGGATCGCACCTGTGGGTAGCGATCTGAATGATTACCTTGGCGGTTTTGCCGTCACTACTGGTATTGGCATGGACGAGCACATCCAGCGATTTGAAGCCGACCACGATGATTACAACAGCATTTTATTAAAAATCTTGGCTGACCGCTTAGCAGAAGCCTTCGCAGAACGTCTGCACCATCGTGTAAGAACCAATTTCTGGGGCTATGCTGCTGGTGAATCGCTGGATAACGAAGCACTCATTAAAGAACAATATTCAGGCATTCGCCCAGCCCCCGGCTACCCTGCTTGCCCAGACCACACTGAAAAAGACCCTTTATGGCAATTATTACAAGCCGATGATGAAATCGGCATTAGCATCACTGAAAGCTTTGCGATGCTGCCGGCAGCCTCCGTTTCAGGTTGGTATTTTGCCCATCCCGACAGCCAGTATTTTGGCATTGGTCAGATTGATGAAGACCAAGTAGTGGAATATGCCAAGCAAAAAAATATGGATTTACCTGTGATGAGACGCTGGTTGGCGCCGAGTATGCGTGATGCTTAGCGTTTTTAGTTTAATCCGCCATATCAATATAAGACGCTAAAGCGCACCTTCATTGCGAGGCGGTGTAAGCCAACGCCGCAACCCGAGGACGATACTTCGCCAAGGTCAAAAACTCATGACGCTCTGTTTATGCTTGAAGATAGCCCGCCTTCGGAACGGGATTGCCGCGCTTCGCTCGCAAAGACGCAATGGGGTTGCCCACGATTTCCAGCCTAAATCCAAAGAAAAACTGCGCAAGCCGCCGTTAGCCCGCCCGTCGTCCATTTAAAGATTTTCCAACGGGTAGGCGTAGAGAGAAAACGTCGGATTGATCGCCCTGCTACCGCCCAAGGGAAAATCGAAACAAAACTCAAGGGCGGCATGATGAGCATCACCCACCATAATAAGGAGGGCTGCTCTTTTATCGCCACTAACACTAAACTTACCAAGGCTAAGGTTGCAACAATCGCTTTTGGGTTGGCAAACTGAAACAGGGCCGCGCTTAAAAACCGCATCGGCTGTTCTTCTTCAGCCGCGCTGCCAATTTTACCTGCATTGGCCATTTTCCAGCCAATTAGCACCAACCAAACACTGCCGACCACCTTCAGCACTAACAATAATTGCGGCCATTTTTCCATCAAAGGTTTTAAGCCCATAATCGCTAAGTAGTTCAATACCATTGTGCCAAAAATGATACCCGCGATATGCGGCATGGTGCGTTTTAAGCCAAAACGCGCGCCTGAATAGGTGAGCATCATATTGTTCGGGCCGGGGGTTGTCCACATGGTGTAAGCCACGATAATGAAAGGCGTAAGGAGTTCTAAGTTTTTCAGCATGTTATGCAGTATTTGAGTGCGATATACGCGTATCTTTAAAATTAATTTAGCTAAATATAGGTTCAAAATGTACACCAGTACAGATACAATTCTACACTGAATACCCTATACAGATTAAGCGTATGACACTCAACCCTGCCATGCTGGCGGTTTTTATCCCAACCTTCTTTTTCGTCTCAGCCACGCCTGGTATGTGCATGACTTTATCGATGACGCTAGGCATGACCATCGGCCTTAAACGCGCATTGTGGATGATGATCGGTGAACTGATTGGTGTTGGCCTAGTGGTGATATTTGCGATGATTGGCGTGGCCACCATCTTATTAAAGTACCCTGCTTTTTTTACGGCCTTTAAACTCGGCGGCGGTTTATATCTAGGCTATATCGGCGTTCAAATGTGGCGCTCACGCGGCAATCTTGCATTACAAGAAAGCACGCAAACTAAACAAAATAAATCCAGACACGCACTGGCCCTGCAAGGCTTCATCACCGCGATTGCCAACCCCAAAGGCTGGGCCTTTTTTATCGCCCTGCTACCACCTTTTATTGATCACACTTTGCCCTTAAAGCCCCAATTAGGCGCGCTGATCATCATCATATTAATCATCGAACTTATTTGCTTATTACTCTATGCAGCCGGAGGCCAATCATTGGCGCATTTATTACGCAAACGCAGTAATGTTCGCATAATGAACCGCTTTGCGGGCAGCTTGATGATCGGCGTTGGGGTTTGGTTGGCCATGGGCTAAATTAAATATTCCATCTCTTCCCGATGCTAGTTCGCTAGCTGGCTCATAAATATTAAAGGCTTGGTACTATGCCCTGTTTAAGCGCATCGATACGCTAATCTAAAAATACTTCTCCCTAACATTTCAGCGGAAACTTGTAATGACTCTTCCACAACAAGCCAGCGCAGTCATCATTGGCGGCGGTGTTATCGGTGCCAGCGTGGCCTATCATTTAGCCAAGCAAGGTTGGCAAGACGTGGTTTTACTTGAACGTAAACAATTTAGCTGCGGCACCACTTGGCACGCAGCAGGCTTGGTCGGCACCATGCGCGCGCATGAAACTCAGGCTAAGTTATGTGAATATTCAATGTCCTTATTCAGCGACATTGAAAAAGAAACAGGTCAATCCACGGGCTTTCGACAAGTCGGCTCTTTATCCGTCGCGCACACCGAAGCGCGCCTAGAAGAATTAAAACGCGTGGCAGCCATGAACAATGCCTTTGGGGTGACGCAAGTAGACATCATCAGCCCAGAAGAAGCCAAAGCGCTTTACCCTTTGCTCAATACCGATGATTTAATAGGTGCTAGCTGGGTCGCGCAAGATGGCGTCGCCAGCCCAATTGATACCACCATGGCGTTTATTAAAGGCGCGCGCATGCATGGTGCACAATGCTTAGAGGGCATTACAGTTACTAATATTTTATCTGAGCAAGGTAAAGTGACGGGCGTAGTAACAGATCAAGGTGATATAAAAGCAGATTTCGTGGTGAACTGTGGTGGGCTTTGGGGCAAGAAAATCGGCCAAATGGCGGGGGTAAACGTACCCCTGCACGCTTGCGAACATTATTACGCTGTCACCGAAAAGCTGCCAGGTTTAGCTGATAATCTACCCGTGTTAAGAGACCACGATAACTGTGTCTATATGCGTGAAGATGCAGGTAGTTTATTGGTCGGTGCGTTTGAGAAAAAAGCCATTGCCTGGGGGCAAAATGGTATTCCTGATAGTTTCTGTTTTGATGAACTCGAAGGCCATATGGAATCCCAGTTAATGCCAGTCCTAGAAGCGGCAATGGAGCGTATACCAATGTTGCAAGAAGCAGGCTGGCGCACCTTTTTCTGCGGCCCCGAAAGCTTCACACCAGATGATCAGTTCCATCTAGGTGAAGCCCCAGAATTAAAGAATTTTTACGTTGCCTGCGGTTTGAATTCCGTCGGCATTCAAACCTCGGGTGGTTTGGGCTTAGCCTTGGCTGAGTGGATGGAACACGGCGAACCCACCATGGATTTATGGGCGAATGATATCCGCCGTATGCACCCTGTGCAATCTAGCCAAGCCTATCTACAAGAGCGCGTGACGGAAACATTAGGCTTGTTATACGAAAACCATTATCCTGCTCGCCAATATGCTAGCGCTCGTGGTGTGCGTCATTCCCCGATCCATGAACGCTTAGTGGCACGCAATGCCTGCTTTGGCGAGCTAACAGGCTGGGAGCGCGCTAACTGGTTTGCACCCGAAGGCGTGAAACCTGAATATGATTACAGCTTTGGCAAACCAAGCTGGTTTAAATATACCGCCGCAGAACACCAAGCTGCCAGAGATAATGTGGTGATGTTTGACCAGAGCAGTTTCTCTAAGTATTTAGTGCAAGGTAAAGATGCTTGTGCTTGCTTGCAAACTATCTCTAGCGCAAATATAGATGTGCCCGTAGGCAAAATTGTCTACACCCACTGGCTGAACCAAGCAGGCGGCATTGAGGCTGATTTAACCGTTACGCGCTTAAGCGAGACCGAATTTTGGGTGATCAGTGCCGCCGCCACTACTTATAAAGACTTACACTGGTTAAAGCGCCATATTCCCGAAAACGCCCATTTTTGGGTCAGTGATATCACCAACAGCTGGGCAGTATTTGGCATCATGGGGCCAAGCAGCCGAGCCTTACTTGAAAAGGCTTTAAAAATGGATTTATCCAATGACGCCTTTGCGTTTGGCCAATGGCAAGCCATTGAGGTGGGTGCGGCAATTGGCCGTGCATTTAGGGTGTCATTTGTGGGGGAATTAGGTTGGGAGCTTTATATCCCTGTTGATCAGGCGCGTCATGCCTTTGATTATTTAATGAAACTCCAAGAAGAGTTTGGCCTTAGTTTCGCGGGATTGCATGCCTTAGATTCATGTCGAATTGAAAAGAAATTCGTACATTATGGCCATGATGTTGGTAATGAAGATACGCCGCTAGAAGCAGGCTTAGGCTTTGTCTGTGATTTAGAAAAACTAGGTGGGTTTATTGGTAAAGAGGCCATTCTAAAACAAAAAGAAGATAAATCTTGGCAGAAAAAACGCTTGATTCAATTTGTGTTACAAGATCCAGATGCGATGCTTTATCATCATGAACCCATCCTCCAAGACGGCAAAATTGTCGGCCACTTGACCTCCGGCAACTATGGACATACGCTGGGTGGTTCCGTGGGCTTGGGCTATGTTTACAGCGATAACCCTATCAATAAAAAAATGATCGATAACAGTGTTTTTGAAATTGATGTGGCAGGAGAACGTATCTTAGCCAGCGCCAGTTTAGGCGCGGCTTATGACCCTAAAGCCTTGCGTATGCGAAGCTAAACAACGTTAATTATGGCCTCTAACTATTTGGTTTTATATATGAAAACACAGAGTTAGGCCATGAGATAGTTGGACTCTCCTCACATAGTTAATTTAAGTGAGAGGGTCCCAAACTATCTCATTATATAAAAAGAGCCGATTTGCTCACGCAAACCAGCTCTCGTAATAGCCATATACGCCTAATTTAATTACCGTCTTCTTCTTTCGGTGCGATTTCATTAAGGTTGTCAGACTTCCAAATATTGCCAAAGGCACCCTTACCAGGATTTACACCTACTGGCTTGCTCTTATTGGCATCATTTGTTCTATTTGCGCCAGCGGCATCATTTAGGTTATCCGTTTTAAACACATTGCCGAAGGTCGCTTGACCAGGGTTTTCACCTGATTTTTTCTGACTACTAGAATCAAAAACCTTTGGTCCTTTCATCTGCTTTTGTCGCACCTTATCTCGCGCCTTTTGTTGCATTGCTTCGATCGCAATTTTTTGCTTTGCACGCTTATCTGTTTTAAAAGCTTGCTTGGCTGGCTCAGGATCATACACTTGCGAGAACGCAATCGTTGCGGCAACGCCTGCTATGAACAATGCAAACATGATCGCTGCAGGGTTCCCAGAGAAAAATTTGGGCAATTTAAATCCTTTAGAAACAACGCCAACAGGTGCACCATTAGCAACAGCGAGTTGTTTACGGCGATTCAACACTTCATTCAGCAATGCAAAGAATACTGTCAAACACACGATAATGAACGCTAAAGCAGAAATAGACGGATCAATACCATAACGAACTTTTTGTGATAGCACGATGGTCAGCGTGGCAAACTTTTGATGCGTAAAAATGGTGGTGTTGTAATTTTCAAACGACGCTAAAAATGCCAGCACCCCTGAAGAGATCATCGCGGGCATTAAAAATGGTAATTGAATACGTCTAAAGGCCTGCACATGTGTTGCACCTAGATCTAAGGCCGCTTCCGTCAAACCTGTATCGTACCGTTGCATTCTAGCCACGAATACCAACATACAATACGATGCGATAAAAGTAGATTGCCCCAATACGGTTAAGAAAATACCGTTAGCCAAGAAACTGTCCGGCTCTAGGCCTAACATGGCATTAATGCGAGACCAAAATACTAGCGTAGAAATACCAATAACAACACCTGGCACTAAAATGGGTGCGATGATAATCGTGTAGTACGTCGCGCGCATTTTTGGCCAAATTTGGGTCAAAATCAGTGCGCCCGCTAAACCCATTGAAACTGATAATATGACGGTAAAAAAACCAACAATAACAGAATATTTCAGGCCACTAATGATTCGGTCATCACTAAAAAGCTTAGTAAACCATTCAAAAGACAGCACTTCCCATGGCGTAATTTGTGGAAAAGCAGCAGAGTTAAATGCCGTAATACTCATCAAGATCAGCGGGCCGATCAAGTAAGTAAAAAACATAATCAAATAAAGCCCTAGCCCTATTCGTATTAGGAGAGATTCAGATTTCATTTCCCTATATCTCCCATGTTAACTTTAAACAACCTCATGACGCTCAGCACAATAAACAAACAAGCCGCCAACAAGACAATGGCATAAGCCGCCGCTTGCGGCCAGTTACCCCCTGTATTGAACCATTGGTACACCAACTGAGTGAACCACAAGCTTGATGGGCCACCTAGTATTTGTGGTGCCGCTAACGCGCCTGCTGATAGCATAAAGACCATCGTGCAGCCTGAAGAGATGCCTGGCTTAGCGTACGGTATAACAATACGTTTATGAATCATCCACCAAGGTGCGCCCATATCACGTGCAGCTTCGATCTGATTGCGATCCAAGCTCTCGATCACGTTATAGATCGGGAATATCATCAATAAAATATAGGCATAGCCCAAACCTGCGTAGAGCGCTACGTTAGCCCGAATGAAATCAATGGGGCCATCTATCACGCTGAAAAACATCAAAAATTCGTTTAGCACCCCGCTGTCACCAAAGATGATTTTAAATGCAAAGGCACGTAATATTTCATTAATCCAGTAAGGAATGATTAGTAATAACACCAATAAACGTGTAAAACCACCGCCAGATGATTGACCGAGATAATACGCAATGGGATAACAGAGTAATAAATCTAGTATGGTCACAAACGCAGCGGCGGTGAGCGTTCTAACGAACACCGCTAAATCCACTTTGTTATAACCATCTGGGTTTCCTTCCGCACCAAAGACCAGATATTTATAATTCTCTAAGGTGAAATAATCATTCGGCCCACCCATTTCAGGCGGTGGCAACTGCGGGTGAAAAGATAACTCGAACATATATAGCTGCGGCCATACGATCAGCATTACTATCCAGAAAAACACCAGCGCAAGTAACGTCCAGCCCATGACTGAGCCGTTGGTTTTAAAATA
>JAZGFQ010000270.1:0-15326 GCA_036479635.1 Arenicellales bacterium | reverse complement strand
TTTTACCGCGACTAATGCTTTCATAGTTTTATTACCGCTTAAATAGTGGCTTCATTATTGAGCCTTTTTGATGTATGGGTCAAGTGAAAATAATCAAATTTTAATAAGAATTAAGAAGAGAATGCATCCGTTAAAACAAGCCTTCAATTTCTCCATCTTCGTTTACAAAAATCTCTTCAGCAGCAGGTTTTTTAGGCAAGCCTGGCATTGTCATAATATCGCCGCAGACCACCACCACAAAGCCAGCACCGGCTGAAAGCCGTATCTCGCGAATCGGTACGACATGGCCGCTGGGTGCGTTTTTTAATAAAGGGTCGGTGCTAAATGATAAGGGTGTTTTAGCAATGCAGACGGGTAAATTACCGTGGTTCTTTTCAAATTTAGCAAATTGTGCGCGCACGGCTTTATCGGCAATAATGTCTTCAGCGCCATAAAGCTCTTGGGCGATGGTGCGGGTTTTGCCCCATAGCGAAAGTTGAATGTTGTATAGATATTCAAAATTCGCAGGTTCATTTTCCAGCATCGTTAGCACTGCCTTGCCTAAATCTTCACTGCCTTCACTGCCCATCGCCCAGTGATCAGATTCCACTGCAGTGATGCCATTTTTCTCGCATAAGGCTAATAATAATTCTCGTTCAGCTAGGGTGTCGGCGCTAAAGCGATTTAAGGCGACCATCACAGGCACGCCGAATTTTCGGGTGTTCGACACATGGCGTTGTAAGTTAGCAAAGCCCGTTTCAATGGCCTCTAAATCTTCATCGCCTAAATCTTTTTGATCAACACCGCCGTGCATTTTAATCGCGCGTAGAGTTGCCACAATCACTGCACCGTCTGGTTTTAAACCAGACTTGCGCATTTTGATATCAAAGAATTTTTCCGCGCCTAAGTCTGCACCAAACCCCGCTTCGGTAATCACATAATCAGCGTGTTGTAATGCTGTTTTGGTGGCGATGACAGAGTTACAACCATGTGCGATATTGGCAAAAGGACCGCCATGAATAAAGCATGGCGTGCCTTCCATCGTTTGCACCAAGTTAGGCTGAATCGCGTCTTTTAATAAAGCGGTCATCGCGCCTTCGGCTTTTAAATCACGCGCATAAATGGCCTTGCCTTTACGCGTATGAGCGACGATGATTTTACCTAAGCGCGCTTGTAAGTCTTTTAAATCATTGGCTAAGCAGAAAATTGCCATCACCTCTGATGCAACCGTAATGTCGTAATGATCACTACGCGGAAAGCCGTTGGTTACACCGCCTAAACTATTAGTGATTTCACGCAAGGCGCGGTCGTTCATATCCACCACTCTGCCCCAGCTGATTTTACGCGCATCAATCTCCAGCGCATTGCCCCAATAAATATGGTTATCCAGCATCGCTGACAATAAATTATGCGCTGCACTAATGGCATGAAAATCGCCATTAAAATGCAGGTTGATTTGCTCCATCGGCACCACTTGTGCATAGCCACCGCCCGCCGCGCCGCCCTTCATGCCAAAGCAGGGGCCGAGCGAAGGTTCGCGCAGGCAGATAGCGGTTGTTTTACCTAAGCGGCTCAGGGCGTCGCCTAATCCGACTGAGGTGGTGGTTTTGCCTTCACCCGCAGCGGTGGGGGTGATGCCCGCGACTAAAATCAGCTTGCCCAGCGCTTTACCATTCACGGGCTTGCCGTTTAACGATTCAATATAGGCACGGTCAATTTTAGCGCGGTAACGACTGTAATTAAGAACGTGGTCTTTACCGATGCCGAGTTTTTTTGCAATATCTTGTATCGGTTGCATTTTAGCTTGTCGGGCAATATCGATATCTGAAAGTGGGCGCTCGCGTTGTTCAATGGGCATAGTATTAAACTCGTAGTAATTTAGGGCAACTCTTGGTGGACAATATCGAATTCCTGAGTGCGAAACAGCACCAATAAAGTGACATTTATAGCGCCAGTTAAAAAGTCAAATGTTTGACTAAGGTTGTTAATATTGACCGAAGATACGCTTTTTTATTGCCAAGGGTAGAAATGAGAGCGACGCACAATATCCTTATGGCGACGCACAGAGGCTAAAATTCTAAAGGTGCAGCGATTGTGTTATTTTGGTGCATCGATTATAGTGTTAATATCTCTATTTATTAGGCATATGGGACACGTGTATTGGGGTGATTAAATCAATTTCCGATGCGTAACGGGGGTTAAAACGTGATCTGATGTTTGGCTTATGTGTTCGGCACATCTAAAATTTATACTTATTTTGACCCTATGAAAACCACCATTAAAGATGTCGCAAAGCACGCAGGTGTTTCTTTTAAGACTGTCTCGCGTGTCATTAATAAAGAAAATGGCGTGGCTAAAGATAAAATTGAAAAGGTAGAGGCGGCGATCATGGCGCTAAATTATCTACCAAATCAAAATGCGCGCAGGTTGCGCGGAAAATCAACCAATATTGGGTTCATGTACGACAACCCCAACAGCAACTATGTCATCACTATGTTGCATGGTATTTTGGCTAAATGTCGGGAACGAAATTATGAGTTGATTGTGCATCCTTGCCAAAGTGCGGATAAATCAGCTTATGATGAAATCATATTAACGGTTCAGCGCAGCATGATTGCAGGTGTAATCTTAACGCCGCCGATGTCAGAAGACTCTGTATTATTGGAACAGCTGGATAAAGCTAATATTAAGTTTGTACGCATTATTTCTAGCGCCACACCACCGCAAGATATCGAACGCACCATTTATGTGAATGACCGTTTAGCGGCGTATCAGATCACTGAGCATCTGATCAAAATGAACCATAAAAAAATTGCTTTTTTTAATGGCGATATTGAACATAAATCCAGTGTTGAACGTCTAAAGGGTTATCAGTCTGCACTGCAAGATCACGGCATTGAGTTGAACCCTAAGTGGGTTTTAGAAGGGCGTTATTCTTTTGAATCAGGCATGGCGCGCGCGAAAGATATGTTGGCGTACAGCGAAGTGCCGACGGCAATATTTGCTTGTAATGATGAGATTGCCGCAGGTGCATTATTCGCTGCTAGAATGGTCGGCGTAGATGTCCCCGCCCAATTATCAATCGCAGGTTTTGAGGACAGTCCTTTTTCACGACAAACATGGCCATCGTTAACAACGGCGAAACAACCCAATGATTTAATTGCAGGGCATGCCGCTGAAACCTTGATTGATATGGTTAGTAGTCGGCCTGCCGATGAGCCGATTGAGCATGATCATGGTTATTTGCCTGAGGTGCTTGTGCGGCAGTCTGTTATTGAATTACCAGCCTGAACACGCTCTGAGCGCGGGGGCGTATCTTCAAGGGAATAAAAGCAGGTTTTGCTATATACATCAGCCATTAAATCAGTCAAACGTTGACAACGTTGTCCCAATAAATATGCTTTTCACATGAAGAAAGCCTACCTTAGCCACCGAATATTTGACGGAAACTCTATGTTAAATGGGGCGGCATTATTGGTGGATGGTGAGCAGATTTCATCGGTGGTCGCCGCCTCAGATATTCCAACTGGCTATCAGACTATCGATTTAGGCAAAGGTGTCCTTGCGCCTGGATTCATTGATTGGCAGGTCAATGGCGGCGGCGGTGTATTATTTAATAATGACATTAGTGCTGATGCCATTATGACCATCGCCAAAGGCCATCATCAAGGTGGCACGACATCATTGATGCCCACGCTGATTAGCGACCATCCTGATACCTTACCTGCGGCTGTCTCAGCGATTAAGACGGCGCGATCGAAGTCATGTGTTGCTAGTAACAGTATATTGGGCTTACACATCGAAGGCCCGTTCTTTTGTCATGAGCGGCGTGGCACACATGATGCGCAAAGTTTGCGGCGGTTAAGCGATAGTGATGTTGATTGGTTTTGTAGCATTGAAGCATTAAACGTGGTGCTCACGCTGGCACCAGAAGCGACTGAAGCAGGCCAAATTAAACGCTTGAGTGAATCAGGCATTATTGTCAGTGCAGGCCATACCAATGCGACATCAGCTGAAATTCAAGCCGCATTAGAGCAAGGCTTACGCGGCTTCACACACCTATACAATGCCATGAGTCAGTTGACTTCGCGCGCGCCTGGCGTGGTGGGTGCGGCGCTGGCAGATCAAAATAGTTGGTGCGGCATGATAGTCGACGGCCATCATGTAGACCCTATTTCAGCGCGCGTTGCGATTGAGGCAAAACCACAAGGTAAGATGTGTTTGGTCACCGATGCCATGGCTACGGTTGGTAGCGAGATGACTTCATTTGAGTTATATGGCATGCGTATTGCTGAGCAAGATGGCCGTTTGATAAACAGTGAAGGTAATCTTGCAGGCAGCGCTATTAGCATGATCGAAGCGGTCAAAATATGCCATCAGCAAGTGGGTGTTTCATTAGAAGAATGCCTGCGTATGGCCTCTTTATATCCAGCGCACTTTTTAGGCGTTGAAAGTACGTTGGGGAAGCTGCAAGCAGCTTATCGTGCAGACATGGTTCATTTCGATGAGGATCTTCGCATCACACAAACTTGGGTGGCAGGCGAAGCGATGCTGTAAAGCCACGTCTCTGCCATGAATTTAAATTAAAAAATAGTCTATTATGAAAGTCGTTATTGTTGCCTCACCTGAGGCAGTCGCACAGCGCGGCGCTGAAATTTTTAACAAGCAATTAACGCTAAAGCCTGCTTCGGTATTGGGTTTGGCAACAGGCTCAACGCCGATTGCTTTATATAAGAACTTGATTGCGCTCAATCAGCAGCAGGCGCTTTCATTTAAGCAAGCCAGCACCTTTAACTTAGATGAATACTTAGGCCTAGCGCCGACACATGCACAAAGTTATCGATACTTTATGCAAGAGAACTTATTTGATCATATTGATATTTTGCTGGGAAACACCCATTTTCCAGAAGGCAACAGTGATGACCCTATCGCCGCTTGTGAAGAATATGAGCGTTTGATGGCGCAAGCAGGCGGCATTGATTTACAATTATTAGGCATCGGACGCAATGGTCATATCGGGTTTAATGAGCCATCGTCGTCTTTAGCTTCACGCACACGGGTTAAAACCTTAACGCGTGAAACCATTGATGATAATGCGCGGTTCTTTGCGAAAGATGGATTTCAACCTGAGTTATCGATCACCATGGGGATTGGTACGATTATGGAATCTAACGAGGTTGTATTATTAGCCACAGGCGAAAGCAAGGCTGAGGCCATTCACGATACAGTAGAAGGTGCAGTGAGTGCGGCATGCCCAGCTTCAATATTACAAATGCACCCGAAGGTGACGGTGGTCATTGATGAAGCGGCCGCAAGCAAGCTAAGCCATGGCCAGTTTTATAAAGATGTTGAAGTATTGGATCTAAAACTCAGGCAGAAACTATTAAGTCGTTAATCTATTGTTGATCATTTTGTTGCAATAAAATGATTACTTTCTCAGTACAAAAAGGCCGCCTTAAATGGGCGGCCATTTTGTTTTAGGAGCATGAAAATTTAAAGCGGCTCACTCGCTGTTTTGGTGTCTGCCATGCCTTTGATCATCCAGCCAAAAGCGATGATAGACAATACCACTAATAGCCCGCCAGTCATAAGTTGTAGTTTGACCAAATAACCAATTCCAAATATGCCTGCATAAATACCGATGCAGCCTAAGAACAAATATAGCATCGATTTTGCAAAGCTACGTTCGGCGGTGTAATTGTTATTAAGTTGCTTCCAAAAACCAATGGGCTTAACTTTATCGACAAACCGTTGCAATGATTTATCGTCAACCGCGGGGGTTAAAAAAGTGATAACAATAGAGATCAACGCGGAGATCATGGATATCCAGCAAATAACATGGATGGGGTGGCTGGCCATAAAGCTTGGGAAAATCGACATTTGCCCATCAGGTAAGCTGCCATTGGTTTCAACCACATAGTTCGCAATGGCGAGGGTTACCCCCGTTAACATGCCAGCTAATTCAGTCCAGGCATTGGCGCGCCACCAAAACCAGCGCATTAAATGTGGCAACCCTAGGCCGGCCATCATGCCTAAGTTTAGCAGCCACATGGTGCCGATATTTTCGATGGTAGAGGCAACGATAATGGCAAGCAGAGTGATGAGTAAAGTGGACAAACGACTGACAAAAGTAAGCTGTCGGTTACTCGCTTTTGGGTTGAAAAAGCGCAGATAGAAGTCGTTCACTAAGTACGATGCACCCCAGTTAATATGAGTGGATACCGTAGACATAAATGCGCCCATCAAGGCCACTAAAGCCAAGCCCATTAAGCCCGAAGGCAAGACGTCTTTTATGAGTGCTGGATAGCCACGTTCGCGATCCTCACGGAAAACAGAAATCGTTTTATCCGTTTTCTCAATGCCATTGATGGCCAGTGCAGGCACGTCTACTTTATGCAATAGAGAGAATTCTTTGATATTACAGGTGTAACGGTTATCCAAACAGCTTTGGATTTCTGTTGTACACATGGCTTGGTCTTGCAGGCAGGCATTGAATTTTTGCGCGGTGTCGTTAACGTCACCACGTGGATATAAAACCAAAGCGGCTAAGCCTGCTAAAATCCATGGCCACGAGCGGAAAATGAAATGCGCGATGGCATACCAGAGCGAACCCTTTTCAGCTTCATGGTTGTTCTCTGCGGTGTATAAACGTTGTGCAAAAAAGCCTGCGCCATCTACGTTGCCATTCGTCCACCACATGAAGGTTAGGGTTAAGAAAAACGCACTGAATGGAATTCCAATTGAAGCACTTCCATCGGAAAATGTTGGAATGAAAGAAGTGAGCTGTTCATGCGATAAAAAAACTTCGCCGTCTAAGCTTGCCGCAACGCCACCGCTAGGATAGATATCACCTAAACGGCTCCACATTTCGCCTAAGCCGCCTACCGCGCTAACGGCGTAAATACAGAGCACTACTGCCATCGAAATCGCGAGAATGAACCAGATGAAATCAGTCACCAAAATGGCTTTTAAGCCGCCAATAGTGGAATAAATTAAAGTTAATAACACCAAAGAAAAGATGGTTAAGCTGGTGTTGAGATCATTGAAGATTAAGGCACTGGGGTAATAATGTTCTAGTGCAGTATAAAAAGAATCACCCAGTAGGAATTGCCAATCCATGAAAGGTTCGGCGATTTTGCCCATACCTGCGAATACCCAGCCTAAAATAACGCAATTTACCACCACTGAGAATACAAAAGCTTTGGATGAGCGCAGCACGGTTGCAGGCTTACCGCCATAACGTAATTCAGCAATCTCAGCATCGGTAACGACGCCTGAAGAGCGCCAAGTGCGCGCGAAAAAAACGGTGATGAGAATGACGCCAATTGCTCCGCCCCACCATAACCAGTTGCCAGCAATGCCATATTTTGCGACCCAGCCTGTGATCACTAAAGGGGTATCAGACGCAAAGGTGGTGGCGACGATAGAGGTGCCCAAAAACCACCATTTAGCATTTCGGTTGGCAACAAAAAACTCTTCTACACCGCCTTTACCATTTTTATCTTTAATGAGTAGGCTGATGACCAGCGTTAAGAGCAATACGCTGACGATGATGCTCCAATCTAAAGTAGATAATACGCTGGTATGGTTCATGATGAATTCTCTGCTGTTGTTGTCTCTTAAAAGGTACGATAATTTGAGGTGCGTCGTGCTGGACGATTATGCGCGCGGCTTAATATTATTGTGTTGCGCAAAAGCGATAGCACCATCTAAGGGGCTAAGTAATGGCTCGCTTAGTTGTGCTTGAATGTCAGGCGCTAACCAAGGCGTTAATACTTTATTCAGGCCGCCCACTAAACTCAGACGATTAGGGTTGGTTTGCTTAATTGCTGCGGCGAGTTTGCTGATGTAATCGGCGCCGTGCTGAACGATTCCAATCGCAACTTCATCGCCTTGATCAGCACATTCAAACACTAAAGGCGCCAACCGAGCGTATTCCTTCGGAGGCTGGTTGCTCATGCGTTCGGTAATCGAGGTGCAGTTGATATCCAGTATCTTGCAAACCGCCGCTCTTAATAATGTGTCAGGGCCGAGACCGTCATTGGCTAAAAGTGCGGCACGAATGGCGCTGAGGCCAGTCCACGCGCCACTACCTTGGTCGCCAATGGGAAAGCCATGTGCGCCAAAAATTTTAGTTTCGCCCTTTAAAACTGAAATACCGCTGGAGCCAGTGCCTGTGATGATGATTGAGCCATCTTTATAGTTGTGTGCGCCTAAGCAGGCAATATGTAAATCGGTGGTGAGGAAAAGCTTGTTGAAAGGATGTTGCCATTCAGCGACTTGATCGTATAAATTTTGTAGATTCACGCCCGCTAAGCCAATGCCGGCAACAACATCACCTATGTTTTTAGCACTTAAGCCTGCATCTTTTAGGGCAAGGTTGGTTGATTCGATGATGGAGTCAATTGAGGTATGTAGGCCATGCACTGGGTTAGCGCGGCCGGCTAGTCCCATGCCGATGGTTTCGTTGCCCGATGTGAGCTTGGCTCGACATTTACTGCCTCCACCATCAATTCCTAAGAAGAGTTGATTGCGCTGTGAGTCATCGAGTATCGTTGCGGTTGATGTCATCGTTCAATTTAAAATGTTGTTTCGGCGGGTAGGCTGTCATGCAGCGCATTTGATTCTATTTAAGCATTAGATTAAGCCATGCCTACTAATGGTCGTGCACCTAAATTACTTGAGATCGTCAATTATTATCCCCTAATTTTTGGAAGTATAGACTAAATTGACAACGTTGACAATCCTTTGTCTTAATCTTGAAGTCTATTTAATATTAGCAGAGAAGAGAAGGATTCTTTAATTGAATGGCGCTGGATACGTTTTATCGACATTTATCTAATGTTCAGCCTTGACTAGGTTAGTCTGATTGGTTTATATTTCAATGACAAGGTTGTCATATTGTATGCAACTTAGGTTAAACCAACTAGAAATCAGCCGTATTGTAAGTGCCTTTATATTTTTATGGCAGAGCTAAAATAAACATTTTCTCAGCTTTAAGATGTATCTTGCATAAGTGCATTGTTTATATTATTTGTATAAATTCTGTCAGTGCCTTTAGTTATTTCCCCGTATTAATTTAGCGAACGCATGGTTCGCAGAGGAGTTAAATTTTATGTCAGCTCGGAGTTTATTTTTTATTCTTTCCTGCAGTATTTCAACGCTTGCCTTTGGTGCGACGGTGGGTCAATTGACCAAAGAAGGTCAAAAACGTATTGGAGAAGGTAAGGCAGTTCAACAACAAGTCGATTCATTGAACGATGCGACTTTCGATCTGGTCTCAGAATTTAAAACAACGGCTAAAGTCGTTGATGGATTGAAGATCTATAATGACCTTCTTGACATACAAGTACAAAACCAGCGTAAAGAAATGGCGGCGAGTCAAAAAGCAATGGATGATGTCAGCTTGATTGAGCGGCAAGTTGTGCCGTTGATGGTGTCTATGCTGGACTCACTAGAGGCATTTGTTGATTTAGATGTGCCGTTTTTATCAGATGAACGCACAAAACGCGTGGCCAAGTTACGCGGCATGATGTTGCGTTCGGATGTTAGCCCTGCAGAGAAATATCGCCGTGTGATTGAAGCGTATCAAATTGAAGGTGATTATGGCCGCACTATTGAGGCTTATCGCGGTAGCTTGAATGTAGGCGATGGTACGCGTGAGGTTGATTTTCTGCGTGTAGGCCGAGTGGCTTTACTTTATCAAAGTGTAGGTGGCGAATTTACAGGCGCGTGGGATACCGCAAATAATCAATGGGCTGAATTATCAGCAGCAGATTACAAAACACAAGTGGCCAAGGGCTTGCGTATTGCGCGCAAGCAGGTAGCGCCTGATTTACTGACCTTACCGATTCCTGCTGCGACGGAGGTAGCGCAATGAAACAATTAAAAATGAAAACGTTGTTGTGTTCGGGCGTCTTATTGCTCGTAGCAGCAGCCCTGCCTGTACATGCGGCAACTCTTAATTTAGATCAGTTACTGCAACAGGTGAAATCTGGTCGTGTAAATGATTCCAAAGAAAACTCAGTGCGCTTAAAGGCCTTTAAGGCAGATAAAGCCGTACAAAGTCAAAAGCTGTCACAAATGAAATCAGTGAAAGCCACTGAAGAAGCGCGAAGCGCGGCATTAGAAGCAGAATTTGAAATCAATGAAGTTGAAGTTGTGGCACTAGAGGTAGCTTTAAAAGAACGCTTGGGCGGCTTAAAAGAATTGTTTGGCGTGGTGCAGCAAGCAGCAGGTGATGCGCGTGGACAATTTGACAGTTCTATTACGCAATTACAGTTTAAAGACCGCAGTGAATTTTTAAGCGGTTTGGCGAAAAAAATGGGTCAATCAAACCAGTTGGCTTCGATGGATGACTTAGAGCAGTTGTGGTTTGAGTTGCAGCGTGAAATGACGGAATCTGCGAAAGTGGTTAAGTTCGAAACAAAAGTGATTACGGCGACGGGTAAAGAAGAAGCCCGTGAAGTCACGCGTGTCGGCTTATTTAATGTGGTTTCGGATGGCAAATATTTACAGTATGTACCTGAAACGGGAAACTTAGTTGAATTGGGTCGTCAGCCAAAGGCGCGCTTTTTAAGTAAAATTACCGATTTAGAAAGCGCTAACAATGGCTTCACCTCGTTCGCAGTGGATCCTTCTCGTGGCCAGTTATTGTCTCTATTAGTGCAGTCTCCAAACTTGCTTGAGCGTGTCAAGCAAGGTGGTGTGGTCGGTTATATCATTTTAGGCCTAGGTGCAATTGCCTTATTGATTGCGCTCGAACGGATAATCACTTTAGGCATTACTGGCATGAAAGTTCGTCGCCAGATTAAAACACCAGATACCGCGCGCGTGAATAACCCGCTGGGCCGAGTGCTGAAGATTTTCGAAGACAACCCGGCTTCTGATACCGAAACGCTGGAATTAAAACTAAGCGAAGGCGTTTTAAAAGAAACTGGCAAGCTCAATGCGCGCTTAATGTTCTTGAAAGTCATCGCGGTGGTGGCACCGCTAATGGGGCTGCTGGGTACGGTGACGGGTATGATCGTGACGTTTCAAGCCATCACCTTATTTGGCACAGGCGATCCTAAGCTCATGGCAGGTGGTATCTCGCAAGCTTTGGTGACCACCGTGTTAGGCTTAGTGGTGGCGATTCCTACGGTGTTCTTCCATACTTTAACCTCAACACGTGCTAAGCGTTTGGCGCAAATTTTAGAAGAGCAGGCAACGGGCATGGTGGCATCGCGTTCTGAACGTAGTCATCTTGGCGGTTAATGTAGTCGCTGCCCAATAGCAATAGAATATATTACATAGCAATAGGTTCATAAGATGGAACAGCTTTTTTATTACATCCCTGCCCTAGAAGATGTCCGTGATTTCATGGAGTTGGGGGGTGGCGTGTTAATCGTCATCGCCGCTTTATTGTTGGTAATGTGGGGTTTGATCTTTGAGCGTTTTATTTACTTACGCGGTTGGCATAAGCAAATGGTTAAGCAGGCGATTAGTGCTTGGGAAGATCGCAGTGAACGAAATTCATGGCATGCACATCAAGTGCGTGAGTTGCTCATTTCACAAGTGAATCAGCAATTAGAACGGAACATGCCGTTGATTAAAACCTGCGTGGCCTTAAGCCCATTATTAGGGTTGTTAGGTACGGTAACAGGCATGATCCAGGTGTTTGAAGTGATGGCGATTTCAGGCTCTGGTAACGCACGTTCGATGGCCGCAGGCGTTTCGAAAGCCACTATCCCCACGATGGCGGGCATGGTTGCGGCGCTTTCAGGCGTTGCGATGCATACATGGCTCAGCCGCAAAGTGTCTTACGAGCAAGAGCAGCTAGCAGAGCACATGACATTTGATCATTAGCCAATCATTTAAGTCAAAACAAATAAATATCTTAAAGATAAAACAGATAATCAGGAATTAATATCATGCGTAGATTAGGCAACAGATCCAATGATGCAGACGACGAGACTAATATCGATATCACACCGATGCTCGATGTGGTGTTTATCATGTTGATCTTCTTTATCGTCACTGCCACTTTTGTTAAAGAATCAGGCATTGATGTGAATCGCCCTGATGCCGCCACGGCAGTGAAAAAAGAGAAAGCGAATATTTTAATCGCGATTAATGAAAATAATGAAATTTGGGTGGATCGTCGTCAGGTAGATATCCGTTCAGTGCGCCCCAATATTGAGCGTTTGCACGCAGAGAACCCGCAAGGCTCAGTGGTGATTCAGGCAGATAAAAAGGCTTATACCGAAACCTTGATTAAGGTAATGGATGCTGCGCGTGCAGCTGGAGTGTTTAACGTTGCCATTGCTGCTCAGGAGCAATAGACAGCTATGAGCGTTTATCTTGATTTAGCAAGCGGCGCGACCACCGCCACGATACGTTGGCTGGTCGGCATTGTTTTGGCCGCGTTTGTCACGGTGGGTTTATTGTGGTCGATGCAATATCTGATCTCTACGGCAGATCAAAGCCTAGATGAATCAAAAGCAGGTAATATCCTTGATTTCGTTCGCCTTAAACGCGAAGAAATTGTGCGCCGTAAAAATAATAAACCAGAAAAGCCGCCCGCACCGAAGGCGCCGCCACCTGAGCCGCCTGCACCGAAACTAGATAAGATTAATGCGAAGGCTGAGAAAATTTCAATTTCAGCAGTGAAAGTAGATACCGAAGTTGATTTATCTGCTGAGGGTTTTAGCTTGAATATTGGCGAAGGAGATTATTTGCCGATTGTTAAGGTCGCACCGATTTATCCTAGACGTGCTTTATCACGTGGTATAGAAGGTTATGTTATGGTGGAATTTACCGTGACCTCGGTGGGCAAAGTTAAAGATGTGGTGGTGGTAGAGTCAAAGCCGACCAGCAAGATTTTTCATAAGGCCGCCATTAATGCGACGATGAAATTTAAATATAAGCCGCGTGTTATTGATGGCGTGGCGATGGAAGTGGGTGGTGTGCGTAACATTATTCGCTTTAAACTAGAGGATTAAACATGAGTGCGACGTTTAAAAAACTGGTTTTAATGTTTTTGACTTTACTCTTGATGTCCACAGGCGTGGCACAAGCAGCTGAAAAGAAAGCGGAAAACTTTAAAACCAAAAAATCTGCGGCCTTAAGCCAGGCCGTTTATAAAAAACTGCAAGCCATTCAAGTTCAGATCGACGCAGATCAATACACCGCTGCATTGCAATCTTCTAAAGCATTGCGCAACAGCAAGAAGAAATTATCACCTTATGAGATTGCACAATCTTGGAACCTTACGGCCTATGTACATTATTTAAAAGAGAATTATCAATCTGCACTTAAAGCCTACCGCAGTGTATTAGCACAAGGAAACTTGCCTGAGGCATTGACTAAAAGCACCTTAAAAACCATGGGTCAATTGTATTTCACCACGGAGGAATACGATAAATCACTTAAAATCACCAAGCAGTTGATGGCGCAAACAGCCACACCTTCAGCGGATATGTATATGTTATTGGGGCAGACATATTTCCAGATGCAACAATATACCAATGCATTGTCGCCCGTTAAAAAAGCAGTATCGATGTTTCGCAAGCAAGGCAAGAAACCCAAAGAGCAGTGGTTATTATTATTGCGCGTGATTTATCATGAAAAAGGCGATTTCAAAAACATGCGCGTGGTGCTGGAAGAAATGATTCGGCTTTATCCGAAAGAGAAATATTTACGTGCTTTGGCTGGTGTGTACAGTGAACTGGGCGATACCAAAAAACAGCTTACCATCATGGAGGCTTTTTATGAGCAAGGCCAAGAACAAAATTCTAGTCAAATTACCAACTTAGCCAATCTGTATTTATTGCACGGCTTACCTTATAAGGCGGCGAAAGTATTAGATGAAGGTTTGAATAAAAGTAAGCGCGTCAAAGCCAGTTTGCGTAATTATCGTTTATTGTCTCAAGCTTGGTATCAGGCCAGAGAAGATGAGAAATCTATTCCGCCGATGTTAATAGCGGCTAAGATGTCTGATAAGGGTGAGTTATTTGTGCGTGTTGCACAATCTTACCAAAATTCAGATCGGTGGCAGGATGCGGTTAATGCTTTACGTAAAGGCATTAAGAAAGGTGGCTTAAAGCGTAAGGATACGGCACAGTTGATGCTCGGTATGGCGCTCTTTAATCAACAAAAACTTAAGCAGGCTCGTGCACATTTTGAAAATGCACAGGTTGATAAACGCAGCCGCAAGGCAGCCACTCAATGGTTGGCTTATGTTGAAAGTGAATTGAAACGTAAGGCCTTGTCAGAAGAAACTTCAGATGCAGATAAAAAATCGTAATAGATGTTTATAATCAGTTTCGATGAAGTATTAAGGCGCATGATGCGCCTTTTTTATGCATTTTATTTGCTGGGCTTGGCAATGAAGCGTTTCTGCGTGCCGCCTGAACCTTAAATTAATAGCGAAATACTTAAGAAACCAAGCAAACCTCTAATTTAGTTATTTAACAGGCTTGACTACGTTGTCATAATTATACTATATTACAATGACAACGTTGTTATATCTATACGAGGTATAACGTTTATAAGACAAAACAAACGGTGGTGGCTTAATTAAGTAGCCTGTAAATGGTTAACACAGCTGAGTTGAGTCATTAATTTTCATCACTAAATTAGGTGTGCTTCATGCCATCTAAAATTTCCAGTTCTAAGCAATTTAAGCTTAAGAAACTATTTAATCCGCTGTATAGCACGCTAGCAGCGGCCACGATCTTGGCGCCAGCAGCCGTGACTGTTGCACAAGAAACCTTACCGGAAGTCACTGCGACGGGTACCCGTGCCGCATTGCGTCAAGGTTTGAACTTAAAGCAAAATGCAACGTCTGCGATTGAATCCATTTCTGCAGAAGATATCGGTAAGTTCCCTGATAAGAACTTAGCAGAATCTCTACAACGTGTACCAGGTGTCACGATTAACCGTGGTTTCGCAGGTGAAGGTAATGAAGTTTCAATCCGTGGTGTAAACCCACAATTGACTCACACTTTATTGAATGGTCAGTTTGTTGCTTCTACTGAGTGGTTTTCATTAGGCTCTAACAATCGCAGCTTCAACATGGATATGTTGCCTTCTGAGTTAGTGACTAGCATCGAAGTGCATAAATCACCGACTGCTTCACAAGATGAAGGTGGCGTAGGTGGTACGGTTGTCGTGAATACCCGTAAGCCTTTAGACGCAAAAGAATCTCAAACGATGTTCTTCTCAGCTGAGATGAATACAAACTCTATTGCAGATACAGATAAAGTAGGTGCAGGTGCAACCGCTTATATTGGTTGGAAGAATGACGAAGATAATTTTGGTGCATCAGCGTTAATCCACACCAATGAAATTGTAGGCCGTGCAGA
>JAZGFQ010000269.1:0-12354 GCA_036479635.1 Arenicellales bacterium | reverse complement strand
CTGAACGGCCGTATGAAAATGAGTATAACGACAACAAAAAAGACGGTATTTATGTCGATATCGTCTCAGGCGAACCTTTGTTCTCTTCTGCTGATAAATTTGACTCAGGCACAGGTTGGCCGAGTTTCACACAGCCTTTAAAGGGTGAGCACGTTGTCACGAAAATAGATTTCAAAATGTTTTTACCGCGTACAGAAGTGCGCAGTGCTGGTGCGGATTCGCACTTAGGCCATGTGTTTAAAGATGGCCCGCAGCCAACGGGTTTGCGTTATTGTCTCAACTCAGCTTCTTTGCGCTTCGTGGCGAAAAATGATTTAGAAGCCGAAGGCTTGGGCCAGTATTTAACGCAGTTTTCGGAGTAAGATCATGCGTAATCAAACGATTTTATTAAGCGTGTTGGCGTTGATTTGTTTGCCATCGTTATCGATGGCAGATAAGCAATATCAAAGCGGTGAATTCAAAGCTTCGGTGGTAGAGTTATACACCTCAGAGGGGTGTAGTTCTTGCCCACCTGCGGATAAATTTCTAAGCAAGTTAGGTAAAACAGCGGAAGCAGATTTAATTGTACCGTTGGCATTTCACGTTGATTACTGGGATTATATCGGTTGGAAAGATCCTTTCTCAAAAGCCAAATATACCCAGCGCCAGCGTGAAGTGGCCGCGGTAAATAAGCAATCCACCATTTATACCCCTGAGTTTGTGGTCGATGGCCGTGAAGCGCGTGGAACGCGGCGGGTGTCTAATCAGGTTCTAGAAGCACAAGCCAGTGCAGCAGAGGCGGATATCAACTTGAATTTATCGGCTGTACAAGATGGAAAATTGAGTGTTGATATTCAAGTTAATAACTTAAATTATCAAGGCAACGAGCAACCCGAAATTTATTTAGCCTTGTATGAGAATAATCTAGCCAATGATATCGATGCAGGCGAAAACCGTGGCCGTGTGTTAAAACATGATTATGTGGTGCGTTATATCTCTATGCCTGAATCTACCTCAAATGGGATGGCGCATCATTTTGATTTACAGCTTGAGGATGATTGGGATCCTTCCGCAATGGGGGTGTCCGCGATTGTTAAGCTTGATAAAAGTGGTCGCACCTTGCAAGCATTGAAAGGGATGCTCTGATAGTTGTCTAGGGTTTATGCCTAGGGCTTATGAACTTAAAAGGCTCGCAAACTGCATAAATAACTAGCGCAAAAGGCGCGTGGCGATTATTATGTTACAAGAATTAACCAAAACATAATAAAACCATGAAAAGAACGTCTACTCGAAGCAGCCATATTGATGATCGTCGCGGGCGCAAAATGCGTCGTGGTTTTACGGGCGGTGGCCTCGGCACTATTGTTTTATTAGTGTTGGCGCTGATGTTTGGCTTTAACCCTTTATCGTTTTTAGGCATTGGCGGTGGCTCAAGCCAAACTCAAACCAGCTCAAGCCCCGCGCAAGACGATGAAATGAAAAACTTTATCTCGCAGGTATTAGGTGAGAATGAGCAAATTTGGACGCAACTATTTGCGCAAATCGGCAAACAATATCAAGAACCTACTTTAGTGCTATTCTCTGGCTCTACGCCTTCACCTTGTGGTTATGCCAAAGCGGCGATGGGGCCATTTTATTGTCCGGGAGATCATAAAGTTTATATCGATTTCAGTTTTTATCATGAACTGAAAAACAAGTTTGGCGCACAGGGTGATTTCGCACAGGCTTATGTGGTGGCGCATGAAGTTGCGCATCACGTTCAAACTTTGTTAGGTTTATCTGATGCGGTCAATAAAAAGAAAGCACGTACGAATAAATCAGGCCAGAATCATTTATCAGTGCGCTTTGAGTTACAAGCGGATTGTCTTTCTGGGGTGTGGGCGCATAACACGCATAAACGCTTTGGCACGCTAGAGCAGGGCGATATCGAAGAAGCCTTGCGCGGTGCAGCGGCGATTGGTGATGATGCGATTCAACGCAAAACCCAAGGCTTTGTGGTGCCCGATTCCTTTACCCATGGCACCGGCCAGCAGCGTGCATATTGGTTTATGGAAGGTTTTAAGAGTGGTCAAATGAATTCATGCGATACCTTCTCTAGTGATGTGTAAGCAAGCTATATTCTGATTTTCATTTAAGAGCGCCTATTGAGGCGCTTTTTTATGGCTGACTGTATCAAAGAGAGAATAAACTGATGCTTAAATCGCTCTGGCGTAAGAAGATAATCGCCCCTACTGTTGTCAGCCCAGCTATTTTACAGTTAGGCGAAACGGATATTCACTGGCGAAAATCTGCACGGCGAAAACGCAGCTTGGCGCTTAAAGTAAATAAAGCAGGAGATGTGGTTGTGATGACCCCTATGCGCACAACAAAAAAGGATGTGATGGCCTTTATTCGTGCGAAACAAAGCTGGATTCAAGCTCAAGTCTCGCAGCGTGAAACCGCGCAAACTGCTCAAGCGAATGCGCAGGGGAAAACGATTGCATGGATGGGCGAGCATTTAAAGATTATTGCTTGCCTCGGCCCCAAAAACAAATTAGCCATCACTGAGGAAGGTTTAGAAATCACGAGCAGACAAACCTTAGATAAACCGCAGCTCAATGCGCGTGCGCTTAAGTGGTTGCGGGCGCAAGCAGAGATGTATTTGCCGCAGCGTTTGGCGGTACTGAGTGACTCGACGGGCTTGCAAGGAAACGGCTTTCAAATCAAAAGTTACACGGCGCGTTGGGGGAGTTGTCGCCATGATGGCTTGATTCAAATTAACTGGAAGCTGATTAAAGTGCCGAGCGAAGTCATTGATTACGTCATTATCCATGAGCTATCTCATCTGAAACATTTTGATCATTCTCCTGCTTTTTGGGCAGAAGTAGCGCGACATTGCGCTGACTATAAAACGCATCGTCTCTGGCTTAAGCGCAACGGTGGTCTGTTAATAAATGACTGATAATTAATTCATTAAACAGAACGAATTAATAGAAATAAGTCATTATACAAATAGGCGAGTTAGGCTTAATATGGCTTTATTGAATTTAAACGAGGTAACAGAATGACACAGATTGATATTGGTATTAACGAAAAAGATCGTGCAGAAATCGCGCAAGGCTTAAAGCATTTATTGGCGGATTCTTACACCTTATATTTGCAAACGCATAATTTCCATTGGAACGTAACAGGGCCGCATTTTCGTGAATTACACCTCATGTTTGAGGAGCATTACACCGAGTTGGCCTTAGCTGTCGATGAAATTGCCGAGCGAATTCGCACCTTAGATGTGCCAGCACCGGGGACGTATGCTGAGTTTGTTAAGTTGAGTTCTATTCAAGAAACGCAAGGCGTGCCGGCAGCCAGCGAGATGGTTGAAATCTTAACTCAAAGCCATGAAGCCGTGGTTAAGACATGCCGAAAAGTGCTAAAAGTAGCGCAGGCGGCAGATGATGAATCAACCGCTGCGGTGGTCTCAGATCGAATGCGTATTCATGAAAAAACTGCTTGGATGCTGCGCGCGATTCAGTAGCCAGCGCTTCTGGCTGGCGCGCCAATTTTAAGTATCTCTAGTTTGTTTTCTAGTTTATTCTCTGGCGTGCTGCTCTAGTTGGTCCGTTACACTCAGCGCCTCTTTGCGTTTACGTTCTTCGTGTAAACGCTGGGCGGCTGAGGTGCGGTAAGGGCAGTTTTTTGCGTTATCGCAAGCATCACACTCCAGTTCATTCCATGCATAAGCCAGCGCAAACACTAAGCGCGAAAAGAAGTATCGATCGTCCATGATTTTAATCGCACCAGAACGGCGTAAGCTTTGCATGAATTGGCGCTTCATGCGCGCGACTAATATGGTGACGCCGCCGGCTTTTAAGCGCTCAAAGAGCTGAATTAAGACCATTTCGCCGGTTGAATCTAAGGTGTTGATGCCTTCTGCGTCTAAAATAATGAATTTTGCGTTGGGGTGGTCGGCATACACTTGCAGTATTTTAGTTTCGAAATAGCCCGCGTTAGCGTAATACAAAGACATATCAAAACGCGCTAAAACAATATGTTCGCAGGTGTCTAATTCTGTGTGAACGCTGATATCACGGAAGGTTGCATCACGGTGGCGGCTTAATAAGGCAAAACGTGGGCGCATGGTGCGGTAAATAAATAAGGCCATGGATAAAAATACACCCACCAATATGCCTTTATCTAAATGCGGTGCCATGGCGAGAGTCATCACAAACGTGGTGATGGCGACGATGCCATCGTGTCTTTCTGATTTCCAAGCGTGTTTGATGGGTTCAATCTTAACCAACCCAATCACTGCGATGATGATGATCGCAGCTAAGGTGGCTTGGGGTAAATGATAAAGCAAAGGGGTTAAGAATAATAAGGTGATACCGACTAAAGCGCCGGTGACAATGGATGAAAAGCCGGTGCGTGCGCCTGCATCAATGTTCACCGCTGAGCGCGAGAATGAACCTGAAACTGGGTAGCCGCTGAATAAACCTGAGGCTAGGTTAGACAAGCCTTGGCCGACTAATTCTTGATTAGCATCTAAACGCTGCCGTGTGCGCGCAGCCATCGCCTTAGCGATGGAGATGGCTTCCATAAAGCCGACCAAAGAAATCACCACTGCCGCACTGGCAAGTTGCAGAATAATATCAAGATTGAACTGCGGGATAGACAGGCTAGGCAAGCCCTTCGGCACGACACCCACGATGGCGCCGCCTAAATCAGCATAGCCCATGAACTTGGAAATTAGGGTGCAGACTACCACGGCAACTAATACGGCTGGAAAGCTTGGCCGCCATTTTTTGATGCCGAGCATAATGCCGATAGATAATAAGGCCATGAGCACGGTGGGCACGTGCATATTGGTCGCGGCGGCTTGAACGGTGTGATAAACCGTTTCATATTGATGTTCGGATTTTTCAACACTAACCCCGAATAATTTACCTAGCTGTGAAGTGGCAATGATGATGGCGCCTGCGTTGGTAAAGCCCACCACCACGGGGTGCGAGAGGAAATCCACAATCACGCCCAAACGTAATAAGCCTAGGGAGATTTGAAACAAGCCCACCATAATTGCGAGTATCGTTGCATAGACCAAAAAACCTTCAGGGCTGGCGGCCGCCAGTGGTTCCAAAGAAGTCGCGGTAATGAGAGAGACTACTGCAACGGGGCCTGTGGCAAGTTGCCGTGAAGAGCCGAAAATCGCCGCGACCATGGGCGGCAAGAAAGAAGCGTATAAGCCGAAATATGGTGGCAGGCCTGCGAGTTGAGCATAAGCCATCGATTGCGGTACTAGCACCAACGCCACGGTAATGCCTGCCAGCACATCCACTTTTAAGGTGTCGGGGTTTTTTAATTCTGCTATTTGGTCGAACGTCGGGATGAGCATATACCGAAGGCGATCGAGAAAAGCAGAAAATGTCATAGTAGGCAGTCTAGCAGTTAGTTGCGCTTCACGGTGTTGGAAGCGCTTTTATTAGGCGGCTAAAATACCTATTAATTAAGATTTAATCAAATCAAATATGCTTATATTGCCAGTGATTTTTATAAGGAGCACTTAATTCAGTAGCATCTGTTTGTCTTAGTTAGTTCGGTCTTGAGTGTTCTCGATAAGCTCAGACAGAGTAAGTTTGTTTGTATTATTGTCTGAGGAGGTATGCTGCACGTTTGTGCGTTTGATAGATTGTAAATCGATCATTTTTTGTATGCGTGCTTTAGCTTGACGAAGTTCAGCATCAGGCGCTTGAAAGACTTCCCCCGTTAAAGGGTTATTTTGAGAAAGTGCGTAATCGCTAGCAGCCTTGTCATTGGGTAAATCCTGACGCTCTAATGCTTGACTGTATTTTTTCGTTGCAGAATGAATGACTTTCTGTTTCTCATGTTGTATTTCAGCTTTCAGTTGTAATATTTCGGTCATATCTGCCTTGGAAAGTTTGAGCTTATTGAGATCTGAAATCATTTTATTAGATGCATTCAGTGAGGAGATATCTTTAAGTGTTGCGACGTTCTTTGTTTTCGAAGGTGTGATCGATTTGGTCTGGGTTTCAAGTGTTTGGCTTTTTTGGAATAAAAAATATAGGCCTGCACCCATAAAAAGTGTGAGCATGATATTCGTGATCAGAAAAGTTGAACTTAATGAAGATGCTTTTTTCTGTGAGGTTCTTTTTTTACGTGCCATAATGATTAAACTTTTAAATAAATTAAATTAAGAGGTTTATTGAATGTCACTGCCAACGGTATTTAGGCCGAATAGTTTCCAGAGTTGCATGCCGCCACGGTAGTAACCTATTTTATCGGTTGGGTAGTTTGCGCCTAATAATGCATTAATAGCACGGCTAGATTGCGCACACCATGGGCCATTACAAAAAATCAGCACTGTGCTGGCTTGCTTGAAATCCCATCCCGTTGCTACTTTCTTGGCGCCTAGTAATGGCAGAATATCTTGGGTATTAGAGATGATCAGTAAGAAAGGAATATTAATTGAGCCCGGAATCGTTTCTGCATCAAAAAAGCGAGGCATACGAACGTCTAGAAGCAAACCTGTGCCTGACGCTGCTTCTGTGTTTAAAAAGTTCAATAACTCGAGCTCACCATAAGATTTAATCTCAGGGGATATTTTAATAGGCTGGATACAAAAGGGTGGGCAAGGGCGAGAAGTTTTCCCAAAAATTTTTGGGATGATATTATTTTGATCTTGATTGCGAGCAATGCGCACGGTTTGCCCCATGTGTTGAACATCAACGTAGGGTAAACCTTGGGTGATTGAGACGGCAACGTCTTTATTAACCGTGTTGGTCACTTGTGCCGATGCGGTAGATAATACTAGGCTGATACAAAATAAAAGAAACTTGGGGAATTGATTCATGAGTGAGAGCTTAGTACTGGAAATAGAGTTTTTACCAAAGTATTTTATCAGAACCTTATTTACTTATATAGTAATTTATGATCATAGGCTAAATATTCTTTTGTGTTTGTGACGCTATGCCGATTTCAAGGGGATATTCATTGGTTAGGCGCGTGTCATTGTGTAAGATTGAGCCACATTTATTCGGATTCAAATATCATGAAAAAAACGCAATTTAAAAAAGCAGTTTCTGTCGCTGCAATGTTGGCGATGACGGCATTAGTTCCTCAATCATCCATGGCGCTAGCGTTATTGTTAGGTGATGCCGAAAATGGCGAAAAAGTATTAGCGTCAAATTGTTCGGGATGCCATAAAAACATGTTTGGTGGCGATGGCAGTAAAATTTATACACGCGCAGATCATAAAATCAAAACGCTAGAAGGTTTGATGCAACAAGTCGATTTATGCAACGTCAATACGCAAAATGGTGCGTTGAGCGCCGATGAATTAGATGATATTACTGCACATTTAAATGAAGGCTTTTATTTGTTTGATGATTAAAGACAAAACCCATGACCGATGTCCAAAATAGAAATATCGCCCTTTGGCTGCTCAGCGTAAGCGCCGTAATCTTCGGCATGATCTGCTTAGGCGGTGTCACGCGTTTAACCGGTTCGGGTTTGTCGATGGTGCAATGGGCACCGATTACCGGCATTCTGCCGCCTTTAACTGAGCAAGCTTGGCAGGCGGTTTTTAAACTCTATCAGGCCTCACCAGAGTTTATGAAGGTGAATATGTCGATAGACCTAGACGGCTTCAAGTCTATTTTCTGGTTTGAGTATTTTCATCGCTTACTCGGGCGCACCATCGGCTTGATATTCTTCTTGCCAATGGTTTACTTTTTCATTCGTTATCCATTATCTACAAAACGTAAGTTGCAATTATTCGGCTTATTTTTACTCGGCGGCGCGCAAGGTTTGATGGGCTGGTATATGGTGAAAAGCGGTCTCGTGAATGACCCACACGTGAGCCAATATCGTCTCGTGGCACATCTTGCTTTAGCCTTGGTGCTTTATTGTGTTTTAGTCTGGCTGGGCACAGGGCATTTTTTGCGCCACTGGCAGCAACGTTATATAACGCCTCGAAGCTTATCTTTAGCCTCTAATGTTTTGTTTGCCTTGGTGTTTATCACCTTATTGGCGGGTGGCTTCGTTGCGGGCACCAAAGCAGGCTTTGCCTTTAATACTTTTCCTTTGATGAATGGGCATGTCGTGCCAGAAGGGTATTTAGCTTTGTCGCCATGGTGGCTCAATGCGTTTGAGAATATCGCGGCCGTGCAGTTTAACCATCGTTTATTAGCGACGTTAACGCTTTTATTAACCTTAGTCGTCAGTATTTGGGCGATGAAAGTGATGGTCATGCCTGCCTTGAAGCGCTTATATTTCATCTTGTTTGGCGCGGTGTTGTTGCAATATGGTTTAGGTATTATTACCTTGTTAAAAGTAGTGCCCGTCAGTTTGGGGGCGATCCATCAAGGCTGGGCTGTGGTAGTGCTAACGTGTAGCCTCCTGATTATTCGGGCTTTATCTCAGTTTAAGCATCAATCTTAGTAAACTTGTGTGTAGGAAGTGCAGGGCGTAACTGATTGCCACATTGAAATTATTAGGGCATTAATCTCAATGAATATTTGATTCAGGTCTTAATTAGCTTGTAAAGTAGGCGGTATAATAATCACAAATGCATATATACCTATGCACACCTAATTTTGAGGAGAAACTATGTTTGGACATATCATTGGCTTATTTACCAGCCCAGTGAACGAATGGCACGTTATTCGTAGAAAGCTAGAAACTAATTCTTGTAATTATATCGGGCTAGTATTCATTTTAGCGATTTTACCGCCCGTGTGTGGCTACATCGGCACAACCCAGTTTGGTTGGAAGATTGGCACGGCTGACCCAGTCAAGCTTACGCAAAGCAGCGCAATGTTTATCGCCATCGCATATTATTTTGCCATTGTCATCGGTATTTTTTGTGTTGGCTATTCGATTAAATGGATGGGCTCAACGTATCTCGAAGGCGTTGAGTTGAGTGAATCAACTGCATTAGCTGCTTTTGTATCAGTACCATTATTGCTGGTTGGCGTATTTGAAATTTACCCCATTTTATGGGTAAACTTCCTTGTAGGTTTATGCGCATTAGGATATTCCGTTTACCTACTTTATTCAGGCTTACCGATCATCATGAACATTCCTAAAGAGAAAGGTTTTTTATATTCATCCGCCGTGCTCGGGTTTGGTTTAGTGGCTTTAGTGAGTTTATTGGTCGCAACTGCAATGATGTGGGGCGTAGGTTTTCAGCCTGTGTTTACACGATAAATAGAAATTTAAAATGATTCCTAAAGTACAAAAACTAATTTCAATTTTCTGGCCTTCCTTCATTATGGCAGGCGTTGCCACGATGGTTTATTTTACTGCCGTTGACCCACATGAAATGGTGAGCCCAGCTTGGTTTGTGAACTTAGAAAGATTAGAAGCGTATACCGTTGGCTTTCTGTTTTTCTGGGCGCTCACCGCCAGTGCGTGTATGTTGACCTGTTATTTTCAAAAGCCTGAAGATAGGATTTGCGCTAAGTAATGCGCTTAATTTTAGGTGCCAGCCCTCAGCTTGAAAATCTAATTTAAAAAGCCGAGCCTAAAAAATTAGGCTTAAAAAAGCAATTTACACTAAAGGGTTTCCAAGGTTTTCTCTTGTGTGATCAGCCATGTTTCACCTGATGGGATGAGCTCCAACACCTTGATGACTTTATCAGCGTAGGTGTCAGCGCGGTAGTGTTGAACAAAGGTGGCGACGGCTGAACCGTTTGAATCCGGCGCGAGTAATATTTCTAAATTCTCAATTTCAAGTTCAATATGTTGCGGGCGTAAGATACGCGAAATACGCCACTGTTGCCATTGCTCGGGCTGAGGGTAGCGTGCGGTGGCGTAACCAGGCACATAAGCTTCGATGTATTGAGCGGTGTTTTGCGCTTGCCAAGCATTCGCCCAGCGCATAATGCTACTTTCTATGGCTAGCTTTGCTTGATCGGTCAATTCATCGTTAACCGCTTGCGCGGTGTTAGATTCCATCGCTAGATTGTTGTTATTAATGCCAATCGTATTGCTGGCAACGGTTTCCGTTAAATCTAAACTTGAATCTAAAGTTGGGTCAATTTCTGCCAGAGTAGCAGGGTTTAAATTGGGTAAGGACACATCTTGAGTTAAGATGCCGTCTTGTGTCTCTAGTGCCATATCAATATTAGGCGTTTCGTTTAAATCAGAGAGAAAACTGGTGAGCTGTTCACTGCGCGCTTCACTTAAGGGTACATGGCGATCTGTAATCACGGGCGCGAGTTGCGTGTCTATGTGTACTGTCGGCTGGCCGTTATTCGGTGAGACACCTTGCAGGGTTTGAGCCTGCTTACCGCCAAGAAATAGATCTAATTTACTTTCTAACCAAGGCATCATACGGATGAAGCCCACTACAAGCACCATTAATAACAACAGTGGAATCATCCATCGTTCGATGTCTTCGAAGCGGTTACTGAGTGTTCTGAAATTTGGCATCCTTATCTGATCTTGTTTGTTTTTGCTTTAAATCGGTATTGTTTGCGTGTAAGCGTTTGTTATATGCTTGCGCCTTTATTCTAGCAAGCTTTGCAAGGTTGTCATAGTGGCACGCGCATAGCATCAAATATCATTTAAATACCCTTATGACAACACGCGAACAACACGAACAATATCTATTCCCTAATTATGCGCCCTTACAGATCATGCCTTCGCATGGCAAGGGGGCGCGTTTATGGGATACTGATGGCACAGAGTACATCGACTTTGCGGCAGGTATTGCCGTCAGTGCTTTAGGTCATGCACATCCAGAGTTGGTGGACGCCTTGCATCAACAAGCCACAAAATTTTGGCATGTGAGTAATATCATGACCAATGCGCCTGCCATCAGCCTGGCAAAATCATTGGTTGATACAACGTTCGCTGATCGCGTGTATTTATCTAATTCAGGTGCAGAAGCGAATGAAGCCGCGCTAAAGCTGGCGCGGCGTTATGCGCATGAAAATTTTGGTGAAGAAAAATTCGAGATTATTTCATTTTTAAACAGCTTCCATGGCCGCACTTTATTTACCGTGAGTGTGGGCGGGCAAGCAAAATACAGCGAAGGCTTTGGCCCTAAAATTGAAGGCATCACGCATTTACCATTTAATGATATCGACGCCCTAGAGGCGGCGGTCTCTGATAAAACCTGCGCGATTATCATGGAGCCGATTCAAGGTGAAGGTGGCGTTCGACCCGCTACGCAAGCGTTTGCACAGCGCGCGCGTGAATTATGCGATGAACATAATGCCTTATTGATTTTTGATGAAATCCAAACAGGTGTAATGCGTACAGGCGAGCTATATGCATACATGGGTTTGGGCGTTGAGCCTGATATTTTAACCTCAGCAAAAGGCTTGGGCGGGGGTATTCCCGTTGCAGCTACCTTAGCCAAGCAGCACGTTGCCGATGCTTTTCAGGTGGGCGTGCATGGCAGCACCTTTGGCGGTAACCCTTTAGCCTGTGCGGTGGCGAATAAAGTCATGGAATTGGTCAATACCCCCGAAATGAAAGCGCATGTGCAAAGCGTTGCCAAGCAAACCCGCGAGGGCTTAGAGTCGTTGAATCGTGAGTTCTCGTTGTTCTCTGAGATTCGCGGTGAAGGCTTATTGATTGGTTGCGAACTGAAGTCTGAGCATGCAGGACGTGCGCGGGATTTATTAAAACGCTTAATGGCTAATGGGGTTTTAGCCTTGGTAGCAGGCGATAGCATCTTACGTTTAGCGCCACCGTTAGTGACAACAGAAGAGGAGTTACATATCGGCCTTGGGCGCATGACGCAGGCGGTTAAAGCATTTTTAGCTTGATACCAATATGATTGTCTACTCTTAAAATAAGTTGACACAAAAAAAGCGGCCAATGGCCGCTTTTTTATGGCGTAGAAAAGAACGCTTAGTGCATCACACGAATACCTAATTTCAAAATATTATGATGACTGATGTCATCGGTGAAATCATCGAAGATACGTGCTTCTGCGAACCACTGTGCAGAGCGGTTATGTATTTTCATGGGTAAGCCTGCGCCACCGTGAATGAAATAGCTCACGTCTTGCTTCGGGCTGGTGCTGTTGGGTAAATCATCGCTGTTGTTGATATCCCATAAGCCCACGCCGCCGCCGATAAAGCCTGAGTTACCGACTTTAAACTCTAAGCCTGTATCGACGAATAATGATAATTCTTTCACATCGGTATTGTAAGATCCGCCGCCTTGTACGAACCAATCCATGCGCTCGTTGATTGGGCGTAAAATACCCGCTTGAACACCGATTAGCAGCGGATCAATCAAACGCACTTGACGGCCAAGGAAAGGCGCAACGAAGAAGCCGCCCGCTGGCGCGGCCATTGGCGGTGCAGCTGCTACCATAGGCGCTGCAATGCCGAAGGTATAAGCGACAGCAGCAGATTCACCGCA
>JAZGFQ010000268.1:0-2585 GCA_036479635.1 Arenicellales bacterium | reverse complement strand
ATGATTTTTTCTCAGATGACAACCTTAAACGTAGTTTGCCGCAGCTCAAAGCAGGCGCAACCCCAAACAGCAAAACCTTAACACGCGTGTTAGCGGTTGCTAATGCGAACAGCGCGAAACGCACTCAACTCACTTTTGGTAGAGGTGAGCAAGCAGGCACCATGGATGCTCAAATCAACGTGAAAGATAATCATCCAGAGCAAATTTTCAGCTGGCTCAATAATACGGGTAATGCCCAATCAACCAAAACACGCTTAGGCGTGGCGTATGCGCACCGGAATGTGGCAGATTTAGATCATCAGTTCAGTATGAGTGCGACCATTTCCCCAGAAGATACCCATAAAATTCAGCAGTTTGGCGCGAGTTACCGGATTCCTGTTTATTCGATGGCAGGCATCGTGAATGTATTGGCGGCTAAATCAGAGGCCGATACTGGGCGCGTGGCAGATGCGTTTGATGTTAGTGGTGGGGGCAAGACATTTGGCATCGGTTATACACAGATTTTAAATAAAATGGGTGCTTATCGTCAACAAGTGCAGCTCAACCTTTACGACAAGTTATTTGATAATAACATTGATTTTGAAGGGCGTAATATTGGTCAAGATGTACGTAGCCGCCCGTTGAGTGTGGCTTATCAAGGGGAGTGGAATAAAAACGGTTGGACGGGGTTGGTGAATGTGAGCCATACCATGAACCAATCGGGTGGCAGCGTCAATGATGCGCAAAGCTATGCCGCTTCGAGGGTGGGGGCAGAACAAGATTGGCAAAAAACCAATGCTCTATTACAATTTGAATATTTAACACAAACGCAATGGCAGCTAGGTTTATCGTTGGCGGCGCAGAGCAGTTCCGATGCCTTGATAGCAGGCGAGAAAATGGGTTTAGGCGGCGTATCAGGCTTGCGCGGCTTTGAAGAACGCGAAACCAGTTTTGATGAAGCTTATTTACTCAATTTAAACGCATGGATGCCGACCAAGAAAAATGTATCCATCGGCGCGTTTTATAACACGGGCCATGGCTCAATGCATTTCCCGCAAGCCGGTGAGACGGGTAGTGATACCTTAAGCAGTGCCGGGCTTGGCCTGCGTTGGAATTGGCGCAGCCAGTTTTTGATGGATCTATATTATGGTCATGTGCTCGATGGCGTAGAAAACGCATTAGGTGAAGCCGTACAAACTGGCACGCAAAAGGGCGATGGCAAGCTTCATTTTAATTTAATGTATCGTTTTAAATAGGGCTGAATCATGATGTCACGAAAATTAATTATTTTAAAGCCGATGCAAAAAAGTTTACAGATACTTGTATGTTTTTGTTTATTAGGCATTTTTCCCACACTCAGCCATGCTCAAACTGTAGTGGGTAAAGTCTCACTCTTAAAAGGCGTGGTCACGGCACAAAGTGTAGACCAAGCATTGCGCACTTTAGCGAAAGGCTCAGAAATCTTATTGAGTGATGAACTTGAAACCAGTCAAGATAGCTTTGTGGTGATTAAGATGTCTGATGGCGGCAAAATCACTTTACGGCCTAATACTATTTTACAAGTATTGGCGTATAGCGAAAAACCGGGCGCAGAAGAAGAGAAAATGAAATTGGTCAAAGGGGGCTTACGCGCCATTACAGGCGCGATTGGCCATGCTCGCCCTGAAGCGGTTAAGTTCGAAGCACGCACCACCACCATCGGTATTCGTGGCACAGATTTTGTTATTTATGATTGCATTGAATGTGAACTACTGGAGAAATCATTGGGTGACAAGGCCAGAATTCCACCTGGGCGTAAAGATAAGGCGGGCACCGCTTACCCCGTGATTACTGTTATTGAAGGCGCTACTCGGCGCGTGTTGGAACGTGAAGAAGTCGCTGAAATCAAAAACGCGGTTTATTTTGCGGTGTTAGACGGAAAAATTTTCGCGCAATCAGGCGATGAGCGCATCGACTTAGATGCGATTGATGCTTGTTACCGCGCAGGGGAAACGCCGTTAGACCCTGATCAAGAATTTCATTGTTTGATCGAAATTCCGAAATTTGTGCTGTTCGATACCTATTTAAACGTTCCCAATGATGAATTCACCTTGTTTAATGTGTTTAGAGAGCTGAACGATGAAGCAGAACTATGTGAGGTTAACTGGAAATAATCATGAAAAATACGATGAATAAACCCCATGTCATTATTGGTTTGAGTGCGTTGATTAGTTTGGGCGCATCGGCCAACCCAGTGAACCCGAATGTGATGCACGGTAGTGCCCAGTTTACGCAAAATGGCGACACTTTAAACATCCAAAACACACCTGGAACCATCATAAACTGGCAAGATTTTTCCATATCAAACAATGAAGTAACGCGTTTTATTCAACAAAACAGTGCATCATCGGTGTTGAACCGTGTGGTTGGGCAGTTACCTTCAAATATTTTAGGCGAGCTCAGCTCCAATGGTAAGGTGTTTCTGATTAACCCCAATGGCTTGCTCATCGGCAATGGTGCGATGATTGATACGGCGGGTTTTTTAGGCTCAACACTGGATATCACCAATGCAGATTTCCTTGCGGGCAGGCTTAATTTTAAAGGCGCGAGCGGTGAAATAGAAAACC
>JAZGFQ010000267.1:0-6155 GCA_036479635.1 Arenicellales bacterium | reverse complement strand
GTGCAGTAGATCTAGACAGTAACAGCCAAGATGATGAAGGTTATAGGGTTGAGATTACGTCATCGAATCTGATCGTCATCACTTCAGATTTTGGATATCGTTCAGATTTAGCCACTAAGCCTATTCGTCTCGCCTCGTTTAATAGTCAAACAGGTGCAAGTATTGGCAGTGTGCATTTTGAATGGACGACAGAATCAGAGCTTGGTAACGTTGGCTTTAGAATTTTCGCGAAAACAAATGATGTTTGGTCGTCAATAACCGATGATTTATTACCTGCAGTGGGTGATTCTACCAAGCTACAGTCTTATCAATATGACGCACAAAACTTGTCTGCGGCACAGGCATTCATTTTGATTGATGTTGATTTATTAGGTAATCAAGTCTTACATGGCCCTTTTACGCTTGGGCAGGTACACGGTACGGTTGAAATTGCTGAGAAATTAGCCAGTGCCATAAGTTTTAATGAGAATGGCCAGCTTGAAGTGGAACAAAACAAGGCGCGTAGTGATGTAGATCACGATGCACGTGCCAAACGTAAGCAGAGAGAGGAAGATGAATTTAAACGCAGACTGGAGCAGCTAATGAAGCCTTTATCATTTAATGAAAACGCACCCACAAAACATGTGTCGCGCACGGCAATGTTTTCAACGTTAAATCTAGCGGCATGGTTGATGAATGCTCTGGTGCCCTCTGCGCACGCTGCCACCGAGTTTAATATCGCTGATTTTGGCGTGGACAAAACAGGCGTCTATGAAGTAAGCGCGAATCAGCTCGCCGCTTCTGGGGTTAACATTCAGGGCGTCGCATCAGATAACTTGCAGTTACGTTTAAAGGGCGAAGCCGTGGCGCTAGATATCTTAGATGGCGGCGATGGCACGTTTGATTCTGGCGATACCATGAGGTTTATAGGGCAGGGCATTGAGACTTTATATACGCATACTAACCTTTATAAATTAAGCCTGAACCAAGGTGGGGCCGCTGAACGTGTAAGGCATGTCCAGGCGGGCATTCCATCAGGGCCATCTGCGCCTTATTACATGGCGCGGACTGTTTATAATCCGCAAAATACGTATGCGCTCACGTCACCCTCAGGCGACCCTTGGTATGCGCATCGCTTACTTGCCTATCAATCATCAAAGCAAAAGAACATTCGTTTAAACGTGTCTCATGCTGTGCGCGCGAACGTGTCGCCGATATTAGAAGTAAAACTATGGGGCGCGAGCGATTTACCGGGCGATGCGCTTCAAGACCCTGATCATCATGTTGAAATTTTGGTTAATGGCGGGAAAACACATGATTTGCGTTTCGATGGTGTCACCGCACAAGTGGTGAATAAGCACATCAATAACAATTTAAACAATGCCTTAGATGTCACTGTTAAAGTGCCAGGCGATTCAGGTTATATCTTTGATTTAGTTCATATCGATTCTGTTAGCTTAGATTACCCGCGTGCATTTGTGGCCGATGGCCAGCAGTTGAACTTTAAATCAAGCTGGCCTAAGTTTCGTGCTGGCGGCTTTGACTCAACTGAGGTGAATGTTTACGCTGAGCTAGAAGATGGCAAGACCGTAATGCTTGATGATGCGTTATCAGGTGGAAATTGCACAGCGCTTACGCCTAACTGTGAAGCCATGTTTGGTGGTTTATCAGGCACTAATCAATATTATCTTGCCTCTAGTCAAGGCGCTTATCTGCCTGTCATTAATATCCCTCATTTAAACCAAAATATTACTCGATACGTTAAAGCATTGGTCATCTCTCATCCTGATTTTATCGGGTTGAATGATCGGGCTTTAGAGCAATATGTTGCTAAGTTATCATCTGAAATGGGCAGCGCAGAACTGATTGATGTCCGTTCTATTTATGCTGAGTATTCAGGCGGTATAGTCGATGCCAATGCCATTCAGCAGTATATCAGTGATGCGAACTTAAGAGGAACAGAGCAGGTGTTGTTAGTTGGTGGAGACACTTACGATTATCATAATTATTTAGGTGCGACGGCGGTTAGCCTAATTCCTTCACTCTACGAGCACACTAGCGAAATTGTAAGATACAGCCCCGTAGACCCTGCTTACGGTGATGTTGATGGCGATAATGTGCCTGATGTGGTGGTGGCTAGATTGCCCGTGCAAACCGCTAAGCAGTTACGTCAATTATTAAATAAACGAGAAGCTTATATAAATCGTAGTTATAAAGGTAAGGCAGTATTTGCAGCCGATATTCGTGATGAAGTTGAGCAATATGATTATAAAAGGGAATCAAACCTTGCCATTGCCCGACATTTTAAGGGCTGGAATATCAGCCGAGCGTATATCGATGATTTAGGGGCTGAGCAAGCGAAAGCAGCTATTTCTAAAAATATTAATAATGGCACCAGCTTGGTGGTTTACACTGGGCACTCATCAAAAGATCGCTTATCGTTCCATGATTTATTTGATGGTGATGATGCCGCACAGTTAAGCAATCATGGCCAACCCACAATCGTCACGCAGTGGGGTTGTTGGAATAACTATAATATTGAGCCAACTGAAATAAGCATGGCGGATCAGTTCTTACTAAATGGTGAACAAGGTGCGGTGGCGATTATCGGTGCCAGTACGTTAACCAATGCGTTAACTGAAAAATTATTAGCGGAATTATTCTACGCTGAAATGGCTAATGGTAAGTCTATCGGCAGGGCATTGTTGGATGCAAAGCGCACATTAGCCGTGGAGAACCCTGACGCGAAAGATTTATTATTAGGCGTAAGCTTAATGGGCTTTCCTGAACTAGTGGCAGAATAATCGTGGTTAGCGCGCATTAATGAGAGAAGTGACGCTGAAATAATGTGAATTGAAGGTGTGGAGATACTAATTCCCGCGCACAAGCGTTAAAATTCGCGCTTTAAACGAGATTAAACGCGCGCGTGTCGAAAAAACTATTTATTAAAACTTTCGGTTGTCAGATGAATGACTATGATTCATCTCGAATGGCTGATCTACTGGCGGTCAGCCATCAGCTAGAAACTGTCTTAGAAGATAAAACTGCCGATGTATTACTATTAAATACCTGCTCTGTGCGTGAGCGCGCGCAAGAGAAGGTGTTTCATCAACTTGGCCGGTGGCGCAAGTTCAAGGAAAAGAATCCAGATCTCGTCATTGCGGTGGGCGGTTGCGTGGCCAGCCAAGAGGGCGAGATGATTATGAAGCGTGCGCCGTATGTGGATATCGTATTCGGCCCGCAAACCTTGCATCGTTTGCCTAAAATGCTCACTGATGTGCATCAAAAGCGCATTAAATCCATCGACATCAGTTTCCCGGAAATTGAAAAATTCGATTGCTTACCGCCGCCGCGCGTAGAAGGTGCTAAGGCGTTTGTCTCGATCATGGAAGGCTGTAGTAAATATTGTAGTTTTTGTGTGGTGCCGTATACGCGCGGCACAGAATTTAGCCGCCCCTTTGATGATGTGATCGCTGAAATTTTCAGCTTGGCCGCACAGGGCGTGCGTGAAGTGAATTTATTAGGCCAAAATGTGAATGGTTATCTAGGCAAAACCCATGATGGCCAAGATTTAAGCTTTCCTGATTTACTGCGTTTTGTTGCTGCCATTGAAGGCATTGACCGCGTGCGCTACACGACCTCACACCCCGTACATTTTGATGATGCCTTGATTGAGGTGTATGCCGACACCCCTGAGTTAGTGAGCCATTTACACTTGCCAGTTCAAGCGGGCGCAGATCGTATTTTAAACTTGATGAAGCGCGGTTATTCTGCGGATGAGTATCGAAAAATCATTAAAAAGCTACGCAAAGTGCGCCCAAACATCTCAGTTTCATCTGACTTTATCATTGGCTTTCCAGGCGAATCAGACCAAGATTTTGAGCACACCATGCAGTTGATTAACGATATTGGCTTTGATCGCTCTTTTAGCTTTATTTATAGCCAACGCCCGGGTACGCCAGCGGCGGCTTTACCTGATGATGTGCCTGTCGAGGTGAAAAAAGCGCGCCTCGCTAGAGTGCAAGATCAAATTAATGAAAATGCCACGGCGATCGGTTTATCAATGGTCGGCACGGAACAAAATATTTTAGTCGATGGGCAAGCTAAGAAAAATCCGAAGGATTTAAAAGGCCGTTCTGAAAGTGATCGCAGTGTGTTTTTTGAAGGGCCGATCGAATGGAAAGGGCAGTTTGTGAAAGTTAAAATTACCCAAAGCTTTGTGAATTCGTTGCGCGGAGAGGCGATTGAACTCATCGCCCCAAATGTGGAGGATGCTGCTTGAGCCAAGTTAGCCATTCCAGCGAAGCCAAGGTGGTAAAATCAGGTGCAAGCTTTGTTTTAACCCCGCTAAATAACGATTACTTAGCGGCGATCACAGGCGAGAAAGATGCGTACTTAACGCAAATTGAAATGCATTTAGGCGTTAAAATTAGCCACCGTGCTGAAGTGTTTTTCATTGAAGGGGAGGTTGAAAAAACGCAACAGGCAGAATCGGCCATTAAATCATTGTACGCCATCGCCTTTGAGCGCAAAGGTAGAATCAATGCCAAGCAGGTGCACTTTGTGCTGTTAGCGCAGGGCGCTGAAACGCCGTATACGCCCAAAGCGATGATTAAAATCCTTAAAAACCGCATCAGTCCACGTAATGCCGCACAAGCCGAATATCTAAAACAAATGTTAGCCAATGATGTCTGTTTTGGCCTTGGCCCAGCAGGCACAGGTAAAACCTATTTAGCGGTGGCCTGTGCGGCGCAAGCCTTAGCCAACCATGAGGTTGAGCGCATTGTGTTGGTGCGCCCAGCGGTCGAAGCAGGTGAAAAACTAGGATTTTTGCCGGGAGATATCAGCCAGAAAGTTGACCCATACCTAAGGCCTTTATACGATGCCTTATATGAAATGCTGGGCGTAGAGCGTGTGGGTAAATTAATCGAACGCGGTGTCATCGAGCTTGCGCCTTTGGCTTATATGCGTGGCCGCACCTTGAACAGTGCCTATATTTTATTAGACGAAGCGCAGAACACCACAGTTGAGCAGATGAAAATGTTCTTAACACGCATGGGGCAGGGCTCAAAAATGGTGATTACGGGTGATACCTCACAAATCGATTTACCCAAGCATATTCCATCGGGTTTGCTGCATGTGCAGAAAATTTTAACAGATGTGAAGGGAATCAATTTTACCACCTTTAGCGCAAAAGACGTGGTGCGACACAGCTTGGTGCAGAAAATTGTTGAGGCTTATGAAGCTGAGAATAAGAATAAACCCGCGCAGCAGTCTTAAGCTTTTAGATGTTACAAATTATCGATAAAAGCACGTATGTGCCGAATGAAAATATATTCATAGAGTGGATTAATAAAATATCTCAATACATTGAAATAAAACAAGATAGCTTAACCATTAGAGTGGTTTCTGCAGAAGAAAGCCAAGCATTGAATCAACAGTTTAGACAAATCGATAAGCCCACTAATGTGTTGTCATTTCCAGCTGATTTGCCCGATTTTATTGAAGCGCCTTACCTAGGTGATATTGTTATTTGCGCGACCATTATTGAACAGGAAGCTAAGGCTCAAAATAAAGGGGTAGATGATCATTGGGCGCATATGTTGGTGCATGGCGTATTGCATCTTAAGGGTTATGATCACATTTCAGATGATGAAGCGGAGCAAATGGAAGCGCTAGAAATTAAGTTGTTGAAACAAATAAATGTGGCGAACCCTTATGCGTGAACCTAGCAACCTTAAAATGTATGTGCTGAGTTTATGCGCGGGCGCAATCTATCCCTTCGGTTTTGCGCCATTCTCATGGTGGCCGTTAAGCCTCATGTCAGTGGGGCTTATCTTTGCAGTTTGGCAACGTTTGAGTGCGAAAAATAGCGGGCGGGCGCAGTTGTGGTCAACTTTGTTGTATGGCCTTAGCACCTTTGGCGTGGGCGTATCTTGGGTGTACGTGAGCATGGTGAATTTCGGCAATATGTCACCGCCATTGGCCGTTATTGCGGTGTTTTTGTTTGCTCTAATTTTAACCGTGTTTTATTTGGGATTGGTTTGGGTTTATGCGCGTTTAGCGCCTTATGCAAGCCGTAAGCATCAACTCATCTTCATATTGCCCGTGTTATGGGTGCTCTTTGAATGGCTGCGTTCTGTGGTGCTAACGGGCTTTCCGTGGCTACAACTGGG
>JAZGFQ010000266.1:0-5123 GCA_036479635.1 Arenicellales bacterium | reverse complement strand
CATGCGAGATTAAAATCAAAGTACCTGCATAACGCTCTAGCCACGCTTGCAACCAAAACACCGCGTCTAAATCTAGGTGGTTAGTCGGCTCATCAAGCAATAACAAATCGGAGCGACACATCAAGGCTTGCGCTAAAGTTAAACGCATACGCCAACCGCCTGAAAAAGTGTTAACGCCATGCGTCATTTGCTCGGTGCTAAAGCCTAAACCATTTAACAAGGCACTAGCACGGCTTTCTGCCGCATAACCACCGATGCTTTCAAATTGAGCGTGTAACTGGCCTAGCGCATTGCTATCCCCTGCTTCTGATAACGCAATTTTAGCCTTTACATCCATGAATTCAGCATCCCCCTGCAAAACATATTCCAGCGCAGGCATATCGCTGTTCGGGGTTTCTTGTGCTACATGCGCCAACACCCAATCAGCTGGGTATTTCACCTCACCCATATCCGCTTCTAGCTCACCTTTAATCACCGCCAATAAACTTGATTTACCGCAGCCATTAGCGCCCGTTAAGCCCACCTTATGCCGAACGCCAAACGAAAAGCTCGCCTCATCCACCAATGCTCTAGGGCCACGGCGGATGGTCACATCCTTAAATTCAATCATTCAGTTCAATCACGAAATTATTCTTTTACGATTCTAAGTGTTTAACCTAAATGCACAACAAAAGCATCAAAAAAGGCCCGTACTCTGCGCGCCGCAGCACCTTCAATCAAGGGCAAAGCCTTACCCAACATGCCCTTACCTTCAATCGTAGCCACATAACTTAATTCTGTTTCATCAGCACTCAAGGCTTTTAGCTGTACATCGGCCGCACCCCCTGCTTTACCCAGCAAGCCCGCGCTCACCACTGAAGATAACGTATATTGCGCAGGTGCATTGGCATCGTCCACTTCTAAATCAATGCTAAAATCTTTTTTAAATTCGCCCAATTGCGCGCGAATAACTGCTTTGAAATTTTGCGTATCTGTACGGTCGACAAAGGAACAACCTTTAATGCACGCCGCGAGAATATCTGGATCATTCAATTTCTCCCACACAACATCACGCGGATGCTTCAAGCGGTAGCTATCTTTGATTTGTGTGTTTTGGGTGGTCATTTCTCTATTCTAACGCAAACAGTTGAAGGGCTTATTTTAACAAACCAAGCTTACATACATTGCCATAATGCTCGGTAAAAACCATAATAGCACCATGCAAGAAAAAACACGTGAACGTTATGCACGCCATATCGGCTTATCGCAAATAGGTGAGGCTGGCCAGCAAGCTCTGTTAGATGCGCACGTGCTCATCGTGGGCATGGGAGGGTTGGGCTCGCCTGCGGCTTTATATCTAGCCGCCGCAGGGATTGGCGAAATGACCATCTGCGATTTTGACCGTGTTGAGATGTCAAACCTACAACGCCAAGTGCTACACAGCACCGCAGATATCGGCCTGCTTAAAACTGAATCTGCTACGGTCTCATTATTGGCCATCAACCCAGAACTTAAAATCAATCAAATTGATTATTTTGCCGATGAAGATGAACTGGCTGGAATTGCTCAGCACGCCGATATTATTGTCGATTGCACCGATAATTTCCAAAGCCGCTTTGGCTTAAATAGAATTTCTATCAATACCAAAACGCCTTTAATTTCAGGCGCAGCGATTCGCTGGGAAGGACAAATCACCGCCTTTGACCCCAACCTAAAAGATAGCCCTTGTTACCACTGCTTATATCCCGATGAAAATTTAAGCGATGCCACCTGCGCAATGGAAGGCGTGGTCGCACCTTTAGTGGGGGTGATTGGTACGATGCAAGCCCAAGCAACCATTAACATTTTAATCGGAAAGCCTTCACTCGTTGGTAAGGTGTTGTTATATGATGCATTGGCAATGGACTGGCATACGATTAAACTTAAAAAAAACCCTACTTGTAAAATTTGCGGGCAAATAAACACATGAAACCACAACATTTTGATACCGTCATTATCGGCTCAGGCCCCGGCGGCGAAGGCGCGGCAATGCGCTTAGCCAAAAGCGGGCAGAAAGTCGCCATCATTGAAAAACAAGCACAAGTGGGCGGCAGCTGCACGCACCAAGGTACTATCCCTAGCAAAACCCTGCGCCACAGCATTCAAGCAGTGATGGACTTTCGCAGTGACCCATTATTCGCCAGTGCGGCATTACAAATAAACATCAGTTATCAGCAATTACTCGCGCGCGCGAATGAAGTGATTAACGACCAAGCTACCCTTCGACGGCGCCATTATCAGCGCAATCATATTCCAGTATTTCATGGTGTTGCACACTTTGAGGATGAGCATTCGCTTCTTATTTCGCAAGATGATGAACCAGCGCTTAGCTTAAGTTTTGACCACGCCATCATTGCCACTGGTTCACTGCCTTATCACCCCGACGATATCGACTTTGAGCAAGCCAATATCACCGATGCTGATAGCATTTTGCAACTTGAACACACGCCTAAATCGATCACTATTTATGGTGCAGGCGTCATTGGTTGCGAATACGCCTCCATTTTTATTAACCTTGGTTTGAAGGTGAATTTAGTCAACACGCGTGACCGCTTATTGTCTTTTTTAGATGATGAAATCACTGATGCACTGAGTTATCAATTACGCGAGCAAGGCGTTGTCATTCGCCATAACGAAACTTACACCCGCGCAGAAAACAACGCAGACTCGGTTACTCTACACTGCGAATCTGGCAAGCAGTTCACCAGCGATGTCTTACTCTGGGCGAATGGTCGCTCAGGCAATGCAGCAAAATTAAACCTAGAGGCCATTGGTGTGAAGGTAAATCACCGCGAACAGATTGAAGTGAATAAGACTTTTCAAACCGATCTTAAGCATATTTACGCAGTCGGCGACGTGATTGGCCCCCCAGGTTTGGCCAGCGCAAGCTATGACCAAGGCCGTTTTGTCGGCACCATGATTGAAGCAGGTAAAACCGATTGGGAGTTAATTGAAGATGTACCAACGGGCATTTACACCACCCCTGAAATCAGCTCTTTGGGCTTAACTGAAAAAACCCTCACCGAGCAAAAAGTGCCGTATGACGTGGCGCATACTTTATTTAAAAACATCGCACGCGCGCAAATTACAGGCCGCACCGCGGGCATGTTGAAAATTTTGTTTCATCGCGAAACCTTAGAGATTTTAGGCATCCACTGCTTTGGCGAAAACGCCTCTGAAATCATTCACATCGGCCAAGCCATTATGCGCCAAAAAGGCGAGGCCAACAGCTTACGTTATTTTGCCGAAACCACCTTTAATTACCCAACCATGGCCGAAGCGTATCGAGTGGCAGCATTAAATGGGCTAAATCGCGTTAATCGCGGGGAATAAACACATCAAATGAAACACCAAATAAACGTCAACGTGGCGCCTAAATATTTACCCATTCAATCTGACCCTGACAACGAAAGATACGTTTTCTCCTATACCGTCACGCTCAGCAATCACGGCGAGCGACCTGCCAGCTTGTTATCTCGGCATTGGATTATTACTGATGGCAATGGCGAGCAAGAGGAAGTCAAAGGCCCTGGGGTGGTGGGCGAATACCCACATTTACAACCGGGCCAGTCATTTCAATACACCAGCGGCTCGGTGATGCGCACACCTGTTGGCACCATGTCAGGCAGTTATCAGATGCGCGCGGATGATGGCACTGAGTTTGATGCCACCATTCCCACCTTTACTTTAAGCGCAGTAGCACTACATTAAGGGGTAAGCCCGCGTTCAAATCAGTAGTATTTATTTCACCATAATATTTAGCTATGATGCCCTATTAAGCACACATAATTGATTGATATGAGCAACTATTCTGACGACGACCAAATGACTTTAGCCAGCGGCGTTTCGGCTTTCGAATCCCGCGAGTTTTCAACCGCCATGCGCCTGTTAAACCCTTTCGCTGAAAGCGGTGATATGGAAGCGCAATACCGCGTGGGCATCATGCTACAAAACGGCTTAGGCGTGATAAAAAACGAATTGCTCGGTTTCAAAATGATGAAAGGTGCAGCAGAACTTGGCCATGCGCTGGCTCAGCACGGCATGGGCTTTATGTATCTTGAAGGCGAATGCGTGGAACAAAACGGTGAAAAGGCCATTGAATGGTTTACCAAAGCCGCTGAACAAGGCATGGCGGGCTCACAAACCACCATGGCGATGATGTATGAGCAAGGTAATATCGTGCCTAAAGACCTTGAACTGGCCAAAAAATGGTATGCCATGGCGGGCTTTGACGACAAGGCCGAAACCATTAGCTAAACATGGGCTAAGCACTGCATCTTTTAACAAACATTTTAAATACAAAAGCCCGATGGATTTTCTACCTATATTTTTACGCCTAACTGACCAACCTGCTTTAGTGGTAGGCGGCGGCACCATTGCCGCACGCAAAGTTGGCTTATTACAAGAAGCCAATGCTCGCATTACGGTGATCTCGCCTGAGCTTGAAACCTCTTTAGCGAAGCTCAAAGCCGACGGTAAAATTGAGCATATTCAAGGCGAATATATAGATGGCATGATCAAAGATTTCCAACTGATTATTGCGGCCACTGATAACGCCGAGATCAACGCTAAAGTATCTGAACAAGCTAAGGCGCTTAATATTCCAGTGAACGTGGTGGATCAGCCTGCTTTATGCAGTTTTATCATGCCTTCCATCGTTGATCGCTCACCCGTGGTGGTGGCAGTTTCAACGGGCGGTAGCTCGCCTGTTTTAGCGCGCATGATTCGCGCTAGATTAGAAACTTTAATTCCTGCCAGTTATGGCCGCTTAGCCAGCTTGGTGCAGAAATACCGCACAGCACTGCAAAGTAAGTTCACTGATGTTGAACTCAAGCGTAAATTCTGGGAACGCACCTTAGAAGGCAAGGTGCCTGAGTTGGTATTTTCAGGGCGCGATAAAGAGGCTGAAACCTTGCTGCAAGCCACCCTTAAAGATGTGAGCGAATCAGATCTTGAAGAGCAAGGCGAAGTGTATTTAGTCGGCGCAGGCCCAGGCGACCCTGACCTCCTCACTTTTCGCGCCTTGCGTTTAATGCAGCGCGCGGATGTGGTGTTGCATGATCGCCTAGTTTCAGATGAAATTGTCGCAATGGTGCGCCGTGATG
>JAZGFQ010000265.1:0-3648 GCA_036479635.1 Arenicellales bacterium | reverse complement strand
TCGGCATTTTTGCAATCATGCGGTGGGCAGCTAGACGGCGTTGTTGCGGGTCATTGACATCTGTGCTGTCGTGATAGAACGCCGACAAGGCCCCCACCACGCCCACCATAATCGCCATGGGGTGTGCGCTGCGCATAAAGCCGCGATAGAACGTATCTAACTGGCTGTGGATTAAAGTATGCTCGTTAATCTCATCGACAAACAACTGTTTTTGCCCTACATCAGGCAAGCTTCCATAAAGCAATAAATAGCAGGTTTCCATATAATCAGAATGCTCAGCTAATTGCTCGATAGGATAACCGCGATATAACAACTGGCCTTTGGCACCATCGATATAAGTAATGGCCGACTTACACGAAGCAGTAGAGGTGAAGCCTGGATCATAGGTGAACATGCCCGTCTCAGCGTAAAGCTTACGAACATCAATCACATCTGGGCCAATTTCTGCCTGATGCACATCGAATTGCCACGCCTCTTTGGTACCTGTTCGCTGTAAGCTAGTGGTATCAACGATTTTAGATTTTAGTTTTATACGTTTCTTTTCTGTCATATTGATCTCATTATAAAATATACTTTCGCCTTAACTAGAGACACAGCCTAAAGCGTGCAGCAAAATCATTAGCATTTATTTATGGTTATTATAAATCTTATTTATATTAAATTCTACCTTGGATACCTTAGCCCACTTTAATCTAAACCTTCCAATTGGCCGTATTCATGGTGTTCGCACATCACAAGCGCGCCCAGTTAAAGTGCTGTGCTTGCATGGCTGGCTAGATAATCACGCCAGTTTTTTGCCGATGATGCCCTTCATGCAAGGCGTGGAATGCGTGGCAGTAGATATGATAGGCCACGGAAAAAGTGACCATCGCGATGCCAATTCACTCTATCACTATATAGATTACATCCGCGATATCAAGCTCATTATAAACGCATTAGGCTGGCAGCGTTGTCATTTAGTTGGCCATTCAATGGGTGGCGCGATTGCGCTCATCACCGCCAGTGCTTTATCTGAACACATTCAAAGCCTAAGCTTAATCGATATTTTACATCCGCTCACTCGCTCGCCAGCTGAATCGCCTAAGCTGCTTGCAAAAGCTTTAAAACAATTTGAGTACTGGGATGTCGAGCGAGAAAAAATATTCCCTAGTCTTAAGCATGCGGTTATCGCGCGGCTTGCCGCCAGCCCCTTTCCACAACGTAAGCAAGATGCCAGCTTATTAATGCAACACGCCACTGACGTGGTTGATACTGGCTTACGCTTGCGCAGTGATGCACGCTTAAGTTTTCGATCTCCCTTAATGCTAGATAATGCGCAAGTAGAAGCCTTTATCCAAGCGGTTGATATGCCCTCGCTTGCTATTCTTGCCACGCAAGGCATGACATCTCAGCGCACAGACGTGAAAGAAACCTTGGCTTTATTTCAGACGATTGAAGCTCACTATTTAGAAGGCGGGCATCATATTCATATGGAACAACCACAAGCTTGCGCCGAAGCCATTACTCACTTTATTGAGTCTGTTTAAAATCTCTATTTAGTCGCTAAACAGACTTAAATTCAGCTTCATCTGTCGCTGATTTTTTACGAAATGCAAACAGCACACCGCCCAATACGCCCTGCGCTAAGATCATACCAAATGAAGTAAAAGCAAACGCCAATGCCAATTCTTCGCTCACGTTATACAAGCCAAAAAAGAATACGAAAACCGCTTCTCTGAGGCCAATGCCGTTAATTGAGATCGGCGCGGTCATAATGAGGAACGACAACGGGATAATGATGAACATCGCGATGGTGGGCACATCGATGTGCAAGGCTTTGGTTAGAATAATGCAATGTATCACCACATTAATTTGCAGTAATAACGATAAACCAATCGCCTTGAGCATGACATCAGAGCGGCCTTTAAACAGATGAAAACCTGAATACAATTTATCTAAAATTGAGTGTACTATTTTTAAAACGGGGTTTTCGCCTTGGGTGAGTTTCAATAAAATTTCACCCCCTGAGCCGAAAATAATCCAAGCTAACACGGCGATGCCTGACACCGCCGCTAATAGAAATAAACGCAACAATGGGATTTTTTCAGCAACTTCGCCCGCAAACAAAGACACCCCTAATGCCAGCAACAACAAGGCAGATAAACCGATGATGCGATCAATAAACACCACTGCAATGGCGCGTGATTTTCCTGCCCCTAAACGATAGCTGTCGTACATTCGATAAGCATCACCGCCGATAGTGGAGGGCAAGAAATTATTAAAGAAAATTGAAATTGAAAACGATAAAACCAACGTGATTAATTTTGCAGGCACTTCCAGCGCCTTTAATAAGGTTTGCCAGCGTTTGGCCGTAATGAAATATCCGATGAAAAACTGAAAAAATGCCAGCAGTAATAATGGCACTTCTGCTTGGCGAATGGTCTGCCAAATTTGATTTAAATCCGCCCGGCTTAACAGCCAGAAAATTAAACCGCCTGAAATCAGAACTTTTAATAATATAAGTAATGTTTTTTTCATTAGCGCTGCCGAATCAGCTTAGCTGGCACGCCACCAACAATGGTATTTTCATCAACATTCTTGGTAACGACCGCACCTGCTGCCGCCACTGAGCCTGCTTTCATCACCACATCACCCAACACCGATACCTGCCCGCCTAGCCAAACGTTATCGCGCAGATGGCAACCTGAATCAGGCTTAATGCCTTGGTCTCGTATCGGTATATCAAGCTGATCCATGTGATAAGAGCCCCCACCAACTAAATAACACTGCGGGCCAATAATGCCATCTTCGCCTAACGTGGTGGGGCAATCATGCGTGGATTGTACAATCGTTTGCGTGCCTAAACCCGTGCGCGCGCCAATGCTAATAGTGCCGCCTTTGGCAGATAAACACACTGCATTGGCCAGCATCACTTCATCGCCTAATGTAATGGCCTCCTCAACGTTTAAATTGCGCGCATCTAAAATACAGCCTTCACTAATAATAACGTTATTACCTAAACTGATTCTATTGGGGTGGCGCAGTGTGATGCCATAACCAAACTGCACGCCCTGCCCGCAGTGCTTAAACATGCGCGGCCAAAACACTTTACGCAACATCAAACCCACCGCACCTGGCACATAGGCAAACCAAATACAGGCTTCATAATAAATAGTTACGCCCAAGCTGTTTGAGCCGACCATCACAGCTTGATATTTCTTCAATGCCGAGCCTGAACCCGTAATGGAATCATGTGTTTTTGTATGCTTTGCCATGTGCTTGATTATGCCTCTATTTTCGCTAAATTATGCGGCGCGCATCAAGCGATCCGTCAAAGCATTCATCGCATCCATATCCATTTCTTCGAAATAAATACGATACCACATTTCTAAATTCAGCAAGATCCATAAACGAAAATTGTGATCAGAGATGCCTTCTAAATGTTCTTTTAGATATTGATCAATCACCTCTTGGCGAAAAATGCCCAGCTCAACAAAGCGTGACTCTTTAAATAAGTTCGTTAAAAAATGATTTAAATCTGTGCGCATCCAACGCGCAATCGGAAAGCCGAAGCCTTGTTTTTCGCGGTAAATAAGGTCTTTAGGTAAATAGCGCGACGCGGTTTTACGCAAGATATGCTTTAAGCCATCACCGCCCAAACCTTTCAAT
>JAZGFQ010000264.1:0-3378 GCA_036479635.1 Arenicellales bacterium | reverse complement strand
TTTGAACCGTTGCTTCCGTCAAAGTTTGAATCGCCGTTGCCGTTCATGTTGAAACCGAAGTTACCATTTCCACGACCAGAACCGTTAGAAGAACCGTTTGAACCGTTGCTTCCGTCAAAATTTGAATCAGCGTTGCCGTTCATGTTGAAACCGAAGTTACCGTTTCCACGACCATTGCTAGAACCATTTGAATAACCACGGTTGTTGTAGTAAGAACCGTTAGATTGAGCAACTTGAACATCAGCAGTTGCATTCGTTGTTACGTCAGCAGTTGCTTGCCCTTCAATTGTACCGGTAGTTTGAACTTCAACTTTAGCAGCAGGTGCAGCAGCAAAACGTGCAGTCTGAGGTGCAGAAGCAGAAGATGATGCAGTATCTGAATCAGCATTTGCGTCGAAATCAGCGTTCATTTTCATAGAGAAATTCATGCTTCCGTTGCCAGAACCGTTTGAATCGCCGAAGAAAGGCATATCAAAATCACTGTTATCACCAAAGAAAGGCATTTCAAAATCGCTGTTATCGCCGAAGAAAGGCATTTCGAAATCGCTATTGTCACCAAAGAATGGCATTTCAAAATCACTGTTATCGCCGAAGAAAGGCATGTTCCAGTCATTATTGCTATTGTTTCCCATGAAAGGCATATCCCAATCATTAGAATTATTGTCGCCGAAAAAAGGCATGTTGAAATCTGCTTGCGCAGTTGTAGCTGAAACCAATGCGGCCATTGCTACGATAGTCTTGATTTTCATGGTTATCTCTCTCTTAAAGTTAAAATTTAATTATTTATAATGCTCTAAATCTTTCGTGTTGAAGATAAATACGTCTTTCAACAACATGGGAGAACTATATTAGCGTTTACTGAATTAGTCAAGCGTTTAATTAAGAAAATTATAAAAAGCTTATATACTAATTTTCAGTTTCAGAACAATACTTTAGGTGGGGTTGTTCATCTAAGGCTCATCATAAAGGTCGCGAATGCAGGCTTTTATCACCGAAAAATGAATAATTTCTGGGTGATTTTAGGCGTGTTTATAAATTTATGCGTCAAGATGCGCATTAACTTGGCGAATATCATTCAGTACCTTACTGGCATGGTTGTAATCAATCGGAATATTGAAACGCAGTGTGTCTTTGCTGAGCACTAAACTTGGAAAGCTATTAATGCCGAGGCTACGGCATTGCGCCATCTCTTCTTGAAAGGCTAGATCACAGGCGTGACTTTGATACTGTTCAATGAAAGCCGTTTTGTTTAAGCCGATAGAGACCGCGCAATCAATCAGCGTGTCATCATTAGAGGGGTTCAGAGCATTCAAATAGTAAGCCTGCTGAACGGCAAGCGTCATTCTATCTTCAAGCTGTGTATCCAGCATCTTGGCGGCCATCACTGCGCGGCAGGATGGATAGGTTGATCGCCGTGCTTGTTGTTTTTGCCAATAATCATGATTAAAGCGTGTGCCAGGAATTTTCTCTTCTATATAGCGCCAAATGCCAGATATCTTGGTTTGCATTTCAGTGGGCATGGGCTCATCGGAATCAGGGGCGAGCCCGCCGAGCAAGGAAACGATCTGTATTGGACGCGTCTTATCTTGGGCAAGTTCGGCCTGAATGCTCGCCCAAGTCGGGCGAAATGCCCAGCAAAAAGCGCACATTGGATCATAGCCTATATATAGGGTTGTTTTTTGTGTTGGGCGAGCCATTTGAGAGATCTTCAATATTAATTCAACGAAATGCTGTTTAAGATGAGTTGGTAGGTGGAATTGGTATCATCGCCATCGATGCTGATCCATAGCGCAATCACCTCGGCGGCTTCATCTAGTTGATGGTTTAAGTTGAATGTTTGTTTATCCTCTATCGAGCCAACAATGGTTTCTTGAAACAAGCCCTTACTGCTCGGGTGGCTACGGCTCTGCCAGCTTGTGCTGGCATCGCTGTTCTTTAAATTTAAGAATTTAACGTGGTCAATGCCTGAGCCTTTGGGCGCGAGCTTAAATAAGGTTTTGATCCAATCAGCCGCAATGAGTTTTTGTGCAAAGCCTAAGGTTTGATCGCCTGCTAAGACTAAGCCAATGCGAAAGGGGAAATCATCCGCGCCTTTATCGCCTTGTTTTAAGCCGTTCGGAATAGCGGGCAAGCCCTTGGCATTTCCGGTGACGGTAATGTATTTAATCGTTTGCGTTGAATCGAGCACATAAATCAGGGGGCTGGCAGAAGCAGAGACGTCAATGACAAGGCTATCTTCGAGCTGGGTGGTGGTGTTGGGCGGAATGCTTTTATACGTCAACGTTTGCCATTGGTCGAGTTGTAGTGGAATATCAAGCGCCCAAGTAGGCTGGCTAAGTAACGCTAAACTAATGATAAGTTTCATCATGACTATTTTAAAAATCGTTTTCATATGATTTAAGAATGCGCACGAGCTGATAAGTTCAAACAAAAAGAGATGCTTGAAGCATCTCTTTTATAAGGGTTGAAGACATATTCATTAATCGTTTAATACAAAGGTAATATGCAGATTTACACGATACGATGTAATTTTGCCATTCTCAACCGAGCCAGTTTGGTCTTTCACCCAGACACTACGCACGTTTTTGATGGTTTTAGAGGCACGTTTTACGCCTTTAGCGATGGCATCATCAAAACTTTTATCAGATGAGGCTATAATTTCAGTTACTTTTGCAATGCTCATTTTAAACTCCATTAAATTTTTGTGAGCAAGCACTATACCTATCAGGACATAAAACCTCAATCAATGATCAAAGAAACAGATTTATACCCACCTATTCGAAATTACTTTGTACAGCAGGGTTATGAGGTAAAAGGTGAGGTAAAGCATTGTGATGTTGTAGCGATGCGCGGTGATGAGCCTCCGTTAGTTGTCGAGTTGAAAACCACGCTGAATTTAGAGCTGATTATGCAGGCGGCGGATAGATTAAGTTTAACCCCGAATGTTTATATTGCTTTTCCAAGTTCTGCGCCCTTATGGAAGCGCCAATGGCGGCGGCTTCGGGTGTTATGCAAACGCTTAGGGGTTGGTGTTCTCACTGTGGAAGGCAAGGCATTGAAGGTGAAAGTGCGGCTAGTGCCCGCGCCTTATCACTCGAGAGGCAGTAAAAAACGCTTAAAACGGTTAGTGACTGAATTTGAGGGCCGAGTTGGTGATCAAAACGCAGGCGGCAGCACCCATAAAACAATTATCACCGCTTATCGCCAAGATGCGTTGCGTTGCGCAGCGGTGCTTAAAATGGGCGCATTAACATTGCCTGAGATACGCGTTCAATCAAACATTGAACGTGCTGGGATATTATTGCAGAAGAACCATTACGCTTGGTTTGAGCGCGTCAGCCGAGGAAGTTATCAGTTGACGGAGATGGGGCATGAGGC
>JAZGFQ010000263.1:0-5762 GCA_036479635.1 Arenicellales bacterium | reverse complement strand
AACGCTTTGCCGCTGTTTAAATCAATTTTCCAGTTGTGCAAAGGGCAGGTGACAGACGTGCCGTGCATAATGCCTTGCGATAACGGCCCTTGTTTGTGCGGGCAAGCGTCTTTAATCGCGAAGATGTCATCGTTGCTCGCACGAAACACCGCAATGCGCCCTGCATCGGTTTCAACCACTCTCGAACCTAAAACAGGGATATCGTTCAATGGGCTTACTTCTAACCAGTTACTCATTTCTCTTTCCTAGTTTGCTAAATTAATGGGCGTAAATTCGTTGGCTTGCATGCCATTTGCGCGTTCAGTCCATGGGTCAATTTGTGCTGATTTTTGCGAAATCACAAAACGATCATACAAAACACTACGCTGCTCATCTGTGGATAAGGCCTCTTTAATGGAGGCTAAGCCCACGCGTTCAACCCACGGTGCGGTGCGCTCTAAATAATAAGCTTGCTCGCGGTAAAGCTGACAAAACGCGCCGCTGTATTGCAACACTTCCTCCTCAGTATCTACCTTGCACAGTAAATCGGTGACGCGTACTTTAATGCCGCCATTGCCGCCGATGTGTAACTCATAACCTGAATCCACACACACCACGCCAAAATCTTTTATCGTCGCTTCCGCACAGTTTCGTGGGCAACCCGAGACCGCAAATTTAAACTTATGCGGCATCCAAGAACCCCAAGTAAGCTCTTCAAGCTTCACCCCTAAGCCCGTTGAATCTTGCGTACCAAAGCGGCACCACGTATCACCCACGCAGGTTTTCACCGTGCGCATCGCTTTGCCATAGGCATGGCCAGAAACAAAACCTGCATCGGTTAAATCTTTCCAAATCTCAGGCAATTGTTCTTTTCTAAGGCCGAGTAAATCAATGCGCTGGCCACCGGTGACTTTCATATCCCGTACTTGGAATTTATCCGCCACGTCTGCGATCGCGCGTAATTCATTAGCTGTACATTGCCCGCCAAACATACGCGGAATCACCGAATAGGTGCCATCTTTTTGTATGTTGCCGTGCGCGCGCTCATTAATAAAACGCGATTGTGCGTCGTCTTGATATTCCAACGGCCAAGCGCAAAGCAAATAATAATTGAGCGAATTACGACACGCCGCACAGCCATCTTCACTGCGCCACTCAAAGAAATGGCGCACCGCTGGCATAGTTTTCAGCTCATGCTCAATAATGCCGCCGCGCACTTGGTCATGCGTAGAATCGGTGCAGCCACATAAAGGCTTGGTTTGCGGGGTGGCGGAATAATCACCGCCCACGGTTGAGGCCAATAATGATTCCACCAAGCCCGTGCAAGAGCCGCAAGAGCTAGAGGCTTTGGTGTGTGCGCGAACGTCATCTAAAGTGAAGAGCTTTTTCTTCGTAATCGCACTCACAATATCACCCTTGGTAATACCGTTACAGCCGCAAATCTCCGCATCATCAGGCAAGGCCGCCACGCGGGTTTCGGGGTTATGCCCTGAATCACCTAAGTGCGCTTGGCCGAATAATAAGGTGTCTCGATATGCTGAGACATCGGTGCCATCTTTCATTAATTGGAAATACCAACTGCCGTCTACGGTATCGCCATACAACACCGCGCCTTTAATTTGATCACCTTCCAGCACGATTTTCTTATACGTGCCATTGGCTTCATCTTTAAACACGATCTCTTCGGTTTTATCATTACCGATAAAATCACCTGCGGAGAATAACTCAATGCCCGTGACTTTAAGTTTGGTTGACGTCACTGTGCCTTCATAACGTGCAATGCCGTAATTGGCTAAATGGTTCGCGCACACCTTCGCTTGTTCAAACAAAGGCGCGACTAAACCATAGGCAATGCCACGATGCTGAACGCACTCACCCACTGCATATATTTTAGGATCATAGCTTTGCATCGTATCGTTAACAACAATACCATTTTCGCAATATAAACCCGCCGCCTCAGCTAAGGCGAAATTGGGGCGGATGCCCACCGCCATCACCACTAAATCAGCCTCCATTTCAGTGCCATCACTAAAGCGAACACGCTTGACGCGTTCATCGCCTAGAATCTCAGCGGTGCTGTGTTCCATCAAGAAACTCATACCGCGCTGCTCTAAGGAGTGTTGCAATAATACCGATGCTGGCTTATCTAATTGGCGTTCCATCAAGGCATCGAGCAAATGCACCACACTTACCTCCATGCCCTGCTTCATCAAACCATTGGCCGCTTCCAAGCCCAATAAACCACCGCCGATGACGATGGCTTTTTTGTAATCTTTAGAGGCCTCTAACATTGCATCAACATCTTTAATGTCACGAAAGCCGATCACGCCTTGTTTATCTGCGCCCGGCAAAGGCAACATAAACGGCAAAGAACCGGTGGCGATGAGCAGGCGATCATAAGGCAATACCATACCGTTATCCGCTTCCACTTCATTGCGCGCGCGGTTAATGCGTTCAACCTTAACGCCTTTGTGCAAGGTGATATCGTTATCGATATACCACTGCTCGGTGTTGAGCATGATGTCATCCACGGTTTTCTCGCTGGCCAATACTGGCGAGAGCATAATACGATTGTAATTGCCAAACGGCTCTTCGCCGAAGACCGTCACTTCATATTGCTCAGGCTTTAGCTTCAACAGCTCTTCCAGCGCACGAATGCCCGCCATGCCATTACCGATTACGATCAACTTTTCTTTCATACTGAACACCAACAATTAAATAACAAATAGCCGCAAATTCAACAGCCTCTCTAATGGAGCGAATATTAATGGATTCTGATGTAGCTCAGTAGCCACGCACGCCGCTTGCACTGAAAAGGCGCAAGGCGTATCCCGTTGCACCAAAAATAAGCATTTGCTTATTTCACCGTGCATTCGCCTACGCTCAGCCGTTTAATCGCGCCTATCGATCTAAGCGAGTTATCCAGCACATATTATTTTCTAATGAGCAATATAAAATGAGTAAGGCATTTAACATCCTGAATTTAAAACAACGCAATATCCGCATATTGCATTACACCTGGTTTGCCTTTTTCATGAGTTTCGCGGTGTGGCTCAGCCTTGGGCCGTTGATGCCGTTCATTAAAGACGCGCTCTCGTTAAGCGACCAACAAGCCAAAGTGTTACTCATTTTAAATGTGGCGATGACCATCCCCGCCCGAATTGTTGTGGGCATGTTGGTCGATAAATTCGGCCCGCGCATTATGTTCAGCAGTATTTTAATTTTGGGCGGCGTGGTGAGTATTTTCTTCGCATGGGCACAAAGCTATGAAAGCTTAGCATTGCTGCGTTTTCTTTCAGGTTTTATCGGTGCAGGTTTTGTAGTCGGTATTCGTATGATCGGTGAGTGGTTTCCCGCACGCCAAACCGGTATTGCCCAAGGTATTTACGGCGGCTGGGGGAATTTTGGCTCAGCCGGTGCGGCGATGACCTTACCCTTTATCGCGGCCAGCTTTGGCGGTGACGACGGTTGGCGTTATGCCATCACCTTTGCCAGCCTAGCGGCGATAGCTTATGGCGTGATTTACTATTTTCTAGTGCGGAACACACCTAAGGGTTCAACTTATTTCAAACCCAATAAAATCGGCGCGATGGAAGTGAGCAGCACAGCAGATTTAATCTTATATATGCTGATGAACATTCCCTTATATCTTGCACTGGCAGTGCTGACGTGGAAACTCTCGCCGAATAATATGGGCTTACTCAGCCAGCCTTTTGTTTATCTCATTTATGCTGCGTTACTCAGTTTATACGCCTTACAAATCTGGAAAATCTGGCAGATCAATTCAGCGATATTAAAACAGCCTGTACCTGCGCTTGATCGTTATAAATTCAAACAAGTGGCGATTCTAAATTGGGCGTATCTCGCTACTTTTGGCACAGAGCTAGCGGTGGTCTCAACGCTGGCATTATTTTATGTCGATTGGTTTGAACTGCCCAAAATCACCGCAGCATTGTTAGCGGGCATCTATCCCGTCATCAACCTATTCGCACGCCCAGGCGGCGGCTGGCTCAGCGATAAAATTGGCCGTAAACGCACCCTCATCATCGCCTTTGCGGGGATGTCAGCGGCCTTTATTGTGATGGGCTTCGTGACGCCTCAGTGGTCAATCAATTGGGTGGTGATGATCACCATCATCGGCGGCATTTTCTCGAAAGCAGGTTCCGGTGCAGTCTATGCGATGGTGCCGTTAATCAAGCGACGCATGACAGGCCAAATCGCAGGCATGACCGGCGCGTTTGGTAATGTGGGCGCGGTGATTTTCTTAACCATTAATTCATTGGTGGCTTACGATCAATTTTTTTGGGTGATTGGCTTAGTGAGCGCAGGGGTATTAACGTTGATTGTGTTTTTCCTAGAAGAGCCATCAGGGCAAACCGCTGAAACACTAGCAGACGGCACGGTGCAGCTGATCGATGTAAAATAAGACCATGAGCAATACTCTCAACATCTCACTGGGGCAAATATCGACCGCTGGCATCAAAGCTGAAAATGAAGATCATTTAGGCGCCATCACGCCTGATGGTAACCTACTTGAGAACAAAGGCATCGCCATTGCCATTGCTGATGGCATGAGCGCGGCAGAAGGCGGCAAGGAAGCCAGCCAGGTGAGTATACGCATGTTTTTGGATGATTATTTCAGCACGCCTGAATCTTGGTCGGTGAAAAAATCAGTGACGAAAGTGATGGCCTCGATGAACAGCTGGCTATACACCCAAAGCCACCAATATGAATCGTCGCGCGGCATGGTCACCACCTTTAGCGCCATGGTGATTAAATCGCACACCGCGCATTTGTTTCATATTGGCGATAGCCGCATTTATCGATTCCGAGAAAAACGCATAGAACAACTCACTCACGACCACCGCCACTGGGTGAGTAAAGATAAATCATACCTTAGCCGCGCGCTGGGCATTGATGTGAATTTGAACATTGATTACCGCAGCGTCGCGGTTGAAGTGGGCGATGTGTTTTTCTTAAGCACCGATGGCGTGCATGATTTTTTAAGCGATGATGCGCTGGAGAAACTGATTCAACAAGGCTTAAATCAAGCACCTGATATCAATGATGCCAGCCTCAGCGTGCTATGTGATGATGTCTTGCAAGCATCACTTGAGCAGAACAGTAATGATAACATCAGCTGCCAATTATTACGCATCGAGCAACTGCCCACTGCGAGTAAAAATGAGGTTTATAATGCTTTATCGCGCCTGCCCTTCCCGCCCGATTTAAGCGCAGGCCAAGTGTTAGATGGTTATCATATTTTAAGAGAATTACACGCCTCTTCGCGTAGCCAAGTTTATCTTGCACAAGATACTTTCTTGCACGAAGATGATCCAGCGAGCAAAGTCGTCATCAAAACACCCTCGGTCAACTTTGAAGATGACCCTGCGTATATTGAATTATTTCTGCAAGAAGAATGGGTAGGCAAGCGCTTAAATTCGCCTTATTTGCTCAAAACTTGCAAGCGTAACCGCAAGCGTCAATTTTTATATACCGTGCTGGAATACGCTGAAGGCCAAACCCTTGAACAATGGATAGACGACAGCGCTGAGATTTCGATGGAAGCGATCCGAGATATCATCACCCAAATCGCCCACGGCCTGCGCGCCATGCACCGCATGGAAATGTTGCACCAAGATTTAAAGCCCAGTAATATTTTAATCGGTAACAACCAAAGCATTAAAATCATTGATTTTGGCTCAACCAAAATCGCAGGGCTAGCCGAAACCCGCAGCGTGGTTGAGCATAATCATATCGTTGGCACGGCCAGTTATTCTGCC
>JAZGFQ010000262.1:0-3295 GCA_036479635.1 Arenicellales bacterium | reverse complement strand
CAAATAGTGCAACAATATACATAAAATAATCCGATTGTGAGGGCGACTAACTGGCTTTATCTAAGCGTTCAGTCATTTTGTGTGTATTAATATGGTAGTTAGGATACGGATATAAAGTGGTTAATTCAGTTGATGTGCCATCTTCGCCCATCATGCGCGCGTGTTCTCGCCCTAGCGCGCGCGGTTCTTTTAAGCCCACAGAATGGGAAATAACGCCAATCTCATGCACCATTTGGTCGATATATCTCGCCACACGTTCAGATTTTTTAGTGACATCTAGGCCGCGCTGCAGTTTTTTATCATGGGTGGTGATGCCCGTTGGGCAGGTGTTACGATTGCATTGCATCGCTTGTATGCAGCCCAAAGCCATCATCGCACCACGCGCTGAGACCACGAAATCAGCGCCCGTGCATAATGCCCAAGCAACTTCGGGTGGGTTGATTAATTTCCCACTGGCAATGACGATGATGCGATCTTTGAGCTTAAAGCGGTGCAGTTCGTTCATGAGGAAAGGCAGGCTCTCGCGTAAGGGGAGACCCACGGTGTCCATTAATGACATCGGTGCGGCACCCGTGCCACCATCGCCGCCATCCACAGCAAAAAAATCAGGGGCATAATCCAAGCCTTTTTCTTGGATTTTCTGGCATAAACGTGTAATCCATAAATTGCCGCCCAACACGGCTTTAATGCCCACGGGCTTTCCCGTCAATGTTCTGATTTTATGAATGAGCTCTAATAAGGCATCATCATTTTCTACCTCAACGTGACGATTAGGACTGATGGAATCCTCGTCTTGAGGAATACCACGAATCTCCGAAATTTCTTTACTGACTTTAATGCCCGGTAAAATTCCGCCTTTGCCAGGCTTCGCCCCTTGGCTGATTTTTATTTCAAACATGCGAATTTGTTCGATGGCGGCGAGCTCTTTTAAACGTGATTCGCTTAAACTGCCATCGGCATCACGTACGCCATATTTAGCCGTGCCGATTTGAAAAACTAAATCACAACCGCCTTCAAGATGAAAATCAGATAGACCGCCTTCGCCAGTATTAAGCCAAGCGCCAGCTTTTGCTGCGCCTGCGGAAAGCGCACGAATAGCAGGCTTTGAAATGGCGCCGTAGCTCATGCCTGAGATGTTAAATAAGGAGTGGGTATGAAAGGGTTGCACGCAATAATCTTTACCGATGATCAGTTCACTGGGTTTAGCGGCGTGTTCGTCGAGTGTTGGGTAAGGGGTGTTTTCAAATAATATGGTGCCATTGGCAAACATATTGCGTGTTGAGCCAAAGGCAACGGTGTTATCCACGCCTTTGGCAGCACGATAAACCCACGAGCGTTCAGCGCGATTAAACGGCATTTCCTCGCGATCTTGCGCGAAAAAATATTGCCTGAAGAACTCACCTAAATGCTCAAATAAATATCGAAACCGGCCCACCACAGGGTAGTTTTTACGGATGGTGTTTTCGGTTTGGGTGATGTCTCGAAAATACATGTAGATCACTGCGATGATCAATACGCCCAACAAAAAGATGAGCAGTGCTGAGAAAAACTGCATGCTGGAAACCACAAAGCTGGTGATGGCAGACATAAACGTGACCTTAAAAGTGAGGGTTCACATTCTAAGGTATTACTTAGGCTTTGGGTATCATTAACGGTAAGCTAAGGTTAGACGATCAAGATGATTTAGGTCTTGAATTGTTTGAATTGAGTGAAAGGCATGTTGCTTAAATAATGTGCGTGTTGCCGCGCCTTGGTTATAACCGTGTTCGATCATTAATGCTCCTGCTTGATTCAAGTGTTCAGTAGCGTGCGCAACAATATGTTGGATATCGGCCATGCCGTGATCTAGCGCGACCAATGCCTCGTCAGGCTCAAAGCGCACATCGCCTTGGCTTAGGTGGATATCGTTTTCAGCGACATACGGCGGATTTGAAATAATGAGATCAAAATGTTTGTTATCAACCTGCTCAAACCAATCACTGTGATGAAACTCGATGTTGTTTAATTTAAGGTTTTCGGCATTCTCCTTAGCAAGCTCAAGCGCAGCTAGGCTTTTATCCAGCGCGGTAATGTGCGCGGATTGTGTGTGGTGAGCAAGCGTGCAAGCAATCGCACCGCTACCGGTTCCAAGATCTAAAATGGTGCGAACTGAGTGCGTTTGGATGTGTGCTAAAGCGATATCAACCAATAACTCCGTTTCAGGTCGTGGAATTAAAACGTGTTCATTTACTTTGAAATCTAATCCGTAGAATTCACGATGTTCGATAATATAAGCAATGGGTTTGCCTGATAAACGCGTATGGATGAGCGTATCAACCTTAGAAATAATCTCAGCAGTGATGATTTGATCATGGTTTCTAATAAGGTCAATGTCATTGTAGTGGCTGATATGCTTGAATAAAATTTCAGCCTCTAGGCGTGGCGTATCCGTGATGTCGGCGAGTTGTTTTGCCCATGTACTCAATAGGGAGGCAAGTTTAAGCGGCACGTTGAACAGCGCTTTATTCTGCTAGATGAGCCAGTTCGTCGGCTTGATGTTCTGCAATCAAAGGATCAATAATTTGCGCCATCGCGCCACCCATGATTTCATCTAATTTGTATAAAGTCAAGTTGATGCGGTGGTCAGTAACGCGGCTTTGTGGGTAATTATAGGTACGGATACGGTCTGAGCGATCACCCGTTCCCACTAACGATTTGCGCGTTTGCGCTTGCTCGCTTTGCTGCTTTTGCAACTCGGCTTCATATAATCTTGATTTTAATACCGACATCGCGCGTGCGCGGTTTTTATGTTGTGAGCGATCATCTTGGCATTCTACCACGACGCCGGTGGGCAAGTGCGTAAGGCGAATCGCAGAATCGGTTTTATTGACGTGCTGGCCGCCTGAGCCAGAAGCGCGGAATGTATCCACACGTAAATCAGAAGGATTAATGTCCATTTCTTCTACGTCATCAGCCTCAGGCATAATGACCACCGTGCAAGCTGAAGTGTGGATACGCCCCTGAGATTCAGTCTCGGGTACGCGTTGAACGCGGTGCGCACCCGATTCAAATTTTAGCTTAGAGTAAACACCTTGACCTTCAATTTTGACGATAATTTCCTTAAAACCACCATGCTCTCCTGTGTTTTTGCTCATCACTTCCATTTTCCATTTTTGACGATCAGCATAGTAGCTGTACATTTTAAATAAATCGCCTGAAAAAATAGAAGCTTCATCTCCGCCCGTGCCTGCTCGAATCTCTAAAAAGACGTTTTTATTATCGTTTGGGTCTTTTGGTATCAGCAGAATTTGTAGGG
>JAZGFQ010000261.1:0-3787 GCA_036479635.1 Arenicellales bacterium | reverse complement strand
ACTTGGCTTTACTTGCGCAGGTTGTCACGGCACGAATGGGGCCAGCACCGGGCCAGCAACGCCTTCCATCGGTGGTATGTCTGAGATTTATATGATCGACGCGATGACCGACTATAAAAACGGCGATCGACCATCTACGATTATGACACGCATTGCCAAAGGCTATAGCGATGAAGAAATTGTGGCGATGTCTAAGTTTTTTGCTGATCAACCTTATGTGCGCGCCAATCAAGTCTTTGATGCGGCCATGGCGGCTAAAGGTAAAGACTTACATGAAGATAATTGTTCGAAGTGTCATGATGAAGGCGGAACACTTGCTGATGATGACGCAGGCTTCTTAAAAGGGCAGTGGTCGAATTATATCGCTTATTCTTTTGAAGATTTTCATTCAGGCGATCGAGATATGCCTAAGAAAATGAAAAAGAAAATGAAAAAGGTATCTGATAACTCAGCCAAAATGTCTGCGTTAATTGAATACTACAAAAGTAACTAAGGAGCATAATGATGAATAAATTAAATCGAAGAAATTTCCTTAAAGCGGGCGGTGCTGCGGTTGCGGCGACAGGTTTCATGGCTTATGCGCCTCTATCATTTGGCGCGAGTAAAAAAGTCGTCATTGTTGGCGGCGGCATGGCAGGTACAACGGCTGCAAAATACATCCGCATGATGGATGACAGCGTTGAAGTCACATTAATTGAAGCTAACCCTGATTATTACACCTGCTTTATGAGCAATGAAGTCATTACAGGGCATCGTGACATCAACAACATCAAGTTTGGTTATGATGGCGTTAAAGGGCACGGTGTGAATGTGGTGATTGATAAAGTCACGGGTATTGATGCTGAGAAAAAAGTGGTAATGACCGCAGGTGGCACTAAGCACAGTTATGATCGCTGCATTGTTGCGCCAGGCATTAGTTTTAAATGGGATACGATTGAAGGCTACGATGAAAAAGTCGCTGAAACCATTACCCATGCTTGGAAGGCAGGCCCTCAGACAGTCACTTTGCAAAATCAGTTGAAAGATATGAAAGACGGGGGAACAGTGGTGATTGGAACGCCGCCTAATCCGTTTAGATGCCCACCTGGGCCTTATGAGCGCATTAGCTTGATTGCAGATTATTTGCAAACGCATAAGCCAAAATCAAAGATCATTGTGTTAGACCCTAAAGATAAATTTTCTAAGTTTGGTTGGTTTATGAGCGCTTGGAAGCGTCATTATGGCTATGGTACAGATAACAGTATGATTGAGTGGATCAAAGGCTCGGATGGCGGTGTTATCACGTCTGTTGATGCGGCCACCAATACGGTGGAAGCCGTAGCAGGTAGCTTTAAAGGAGATGTGGTGAATATCATTCCACCTCAAAAAGCTGGTACGATTGCAGATGTCGTGGGTTTATCTAATGCTGATGGCTGGTGCCCAGTTGAAGGTAAAACCTTTGAGTCTACCCTGCATGCCAATATCCATGTTGTCGGTGATGCAGCACTTGCATCGCCTATGCCTAAATCTGGTTATGCTGCAAGCTCACAGGGTAAAGTGGCCGCTGCCGCCGTTGTCGCATTGCTTAATGGTGAAGATGCGCCACATCCAACCTATGTGAATACGTGTTACAGCGTAGTAAAACCAGGCGAAGGTATTTCAGTCGCAGCGGTTTATGGCTATGGTGAAGGTAAGATCTTTAAAGTAAAAGGGGCAGGTGGTTTAACCCCGAATGATGAGATTGATTTGGACTCTCGTGCGAGAGAAGAAAAATATGGTCATTCATGGTTCAATAATATTACAGCGGATACCTTTGGATAATTAGCGCATTCCTGCGAAATTTTAGGGCGCTTTTTAGCGCCCTTTTTTATGGTTAAAACTTTTTAAGCGACCTCTGTTAAGGAATACTAATTCAGATTAAGCTTGTATATGTAAGAAAGCTTTAAACTAAGCAAGGAAAATGGATGGTTTTAACTGCTTCCTCCAGTGTAGGTTTGTTCCATTTTCATATTTCCCTCCGCTTCGGCGGAGGTTTTTCTATCATATCTAGGGCAAAACAGCATGACCAAAAAAAACACATTATTATTGATATCTCTAATGACTGGTATGTTGATATTAAGCGTACCATCCGCAAAGCACATTTTCATTCAAGGCGCAGTGGCGGCAGAAGCTGAACAGCCCCAAGTAGATGAGACGGTGGCAGATGAAACGACGGAAACTGAAGAAGAAAAAAAGAAGAAGGCCGAAGGCGAAGAAGAACCTGATTGCTAAATTTTTGAATCGTATTGGTTCAAAAAATGTGGTTAAAACCTGTGGCTCATAGCAAGGTATGGAAGACCGCTATGGGGCTCTGTTTATGTGGTTTTAGCATCATAAGCTTGGCATTTGATGCTAAAGACCTCACCAAAACTTGGCAACACACTCCCTTTGAACTTTATCTTGATGCACAAGAAGCCTTTGATTTAAAAACGCAAAACTCTGAATCCGTTTTATTAATCGATGTGCGCAATAGGCCAGAAATCCATTATATCGGCATGGCGGATGCCGTTGATGCGAATATTCCTTACCGCTTAGATTCCGTAGAATGGAAACTCAAAAAGCATGGCCAATATGGTTCATTTATCAAGCCTAAGAATCCTAATTTTACGCAGGGCGTTGAGAATCTTTTAAAGGCAAAGGGCCTGGATAAAAATAGCCCAATTATCATCATGTGCACATCAGGCAGCCGCGCACCGTTTGCTGCAAAGGCCTTGCATAAAGCGGGCTTTAAAAAGGTCTATACACAAGTGGAAGGCTTTGAGGGCATTAAGGCTGAATCAGGAGAAGATAAAGGCAAAAGGGTAGTGAACGGCTGGAAAAACCGGGGCTTACCTTGGCGTTATGAGTTACCCCCCGAAAAGATGTATTTCAATTTTATGCCTTGATTTTAGTCAAGCTATTCAGCGAAGTTTGTTCAAAAACTAACCTGAGTTAAAGTCAAAATGGCGCTATGCGCGTAAATTTAAACTCAAGTTCCCTCCCAAGACGATAATAATATGAAAAATGATCAACATTCCGCAGAAGATGCACCTAAAGGTACGTTTGCCTTAATGGTGCTACTCGCTATTTTGATGGCGGCAGGCTGGATTTATATGTATTTTTTCCGGTTTTTACCGCATGGCCCTGTTAACTAACCCTGTTCACTCAGAAACTTCCGCAATAATTATTCAGTTTAGGAGAAAAGCATGCATATAGATCCCCTTGAGAAGAGATGGTTCATCATCTCTGCTTTCATGACATTTGGCATCACCGCTTTGTTAGGTTTTTACGCGGTCGCTTACAATGTTCATCCCCCCAGCAATGTTGAGACGATTGATTCTTCTCGCTTGCATTTAAGTGAAGAGTTTTCAGAAGATAACTTAGGCGTGAAGAAAAATGATGACGGTAGTATTACCGTTACAATGGTCGCTGCGCGTTATGGTTTTTATCCCCAGCGCATAGAAGTGCCTGCCAACACGCCCGTTAAATTCAGAATGGCAAGCTATGACGTTTTGCATGGCGTGCATGCGCCGTTTACCAATATGGCGACAATGGTGGTGCCAGGTTATGTCTCTGAGGTGAATACCGCGTTTCCAAATACAGGCGAGTATCCCTTGTTTTGTAATGAATATTGCGGCTTAGGCCATGATGAAATGTGGGGACGATTAATCGTCACCGATAATTAATTCTAGAGGAAATAACAATGAATAATAATAATTCCAAAGGAATAGTACTGGCTAATTTCTGGATAGCGTTTATCTTTTTTGCAGTGGCCTCTATTTTAGGCGTG
>JAZGFQ010000260.1:0-3384 GCA_036479635.1 Arenicellales bacterium | reverse complement strand
TTCTGGTGCAATACCGTTTCAAGCTGTTGAGTCGCCTCTCTTAAACGTTCGATATCCGTATGCTCACCTAAATAAGCTGACAATATACCCTGTGTTTGACGCTGGCTAAGTGGGTTCGCACCGTTTACTTCAAACGCATCGATCGCAAACGATAATGCGAACGCATTCGTTTGCCAGCTCAAGATGAGCATGATGAATAAAAATCTAAACTTATAGAATAATGACACACTAGCAAGGTTAATCATATTGATGAATTATTATGTGGGGGCTGTAGGTTTTAGTATGCCTTAAGCCCAATTATTATAAAGTGTGGGATATCACGTTAATATTATTTAAGGAGAGTTCCCTATCTACAACTATAAGCGTGAAATAGGCCTCATATAGCACATTTATTTTGCTTAAAGTTCCTATTTGAGACCGCTACATTAATACGCTGAAACCATCTCACCTGGCCAATCTCGCAGGCCTTCGCGCAATGCCAATACCTCAAAATCATGTTGCTTTAACAGAATCGCGGCCACCGCACTGCGTTTGCCCGATAAACACACCGCAATATACTTTTGATGTTTATCCAGCTCATGTAACCTTGCGCGCAACTCGGGCAAAGGTATTAAAGTAGTATCAGGAATATGCTCTTCTTCGTATTCTTCTTCATATCGCACATCTAGAATTCGATAATCATCTTCCATTAACGCCTGTGTGGTTTCAGCATCAATTTCCTCTAAATGGCTTAAGGTAATTAATTCATAGTAATCCGATGCGCTTAAACGCAATAAAACACCATCTTCAATCATCTTCACACTGGCATTGCGTACGCCATGCATAATCAAGGCTTCTTCGCCGAAATATTGGCCTGTTTCAAGTACCGCAACTTTTTGCTGCTCAGAATCGTATAAACCCTTTTGCCATACCTCAGCTTGACCGCGCTGTAAGATATAAAAGAAATCGCCTTGCTCGCCCTGTTCAATAATAGTTGAACCCTGTTTAACTTCTATAGCCTCCATACGCTTAAAGGCTTCTCGAATATTACGCATGGGTAAATTCATAAATACCTTAGGGTTTTTTAACATCGCCAGTTGTGCCTCAAGCTCCTTATCTTCTTCCTCCAAGGTCTCGCGTAAAAAATCCCACGATAAAATAAAGTCTCGGTGATCTTGTTCTGCATCTTTATTGGCTACAGGCATGGGTTCTCTTATATTTAACATGTCCATCGTTCATTGATTAACTTAGTTGTAGTGTAGGGCGAATCATCACGGCATCATGTGTCGAAACTCACTTTATCATCATGAAATGACGTTATTTATATTCACTTTTATATTAGAACATTCAATGATTATATATGAATTTTACCTGCCTAAATTAAAGCAAAAAAATATATCAAATTAGTGCTTTTTTGTCTTGACCAATTACATCCTAAACCTTAAAGTACGCGCCTCTTTTGGGGGCCATAGCTCAGCTGGGAGAGCGCAACACTGGCAGTGTTGAGGTCGGCGGTTCGATCCCGCCTGGCTCCACCATTTACTCGTTGTGTTTTTTAAAGCAATAGCAAATGAAAACCAAAAGATCGCGAGAACCTAGTCTCGCAAAAGACTGCGTCCCCATCGTCTAGTCGGCCTAGGACATCGCCCTTTCACGGCGACGACAGGGGTTCGAATCCCCTTGGGGACGCCATCAAACAAAAAGACCAGCCTTTTTAGGCTGGTCTTTTTGTTTGAACACGGTCTCAAGGGATTGGTTCGGACCCCGGTTCGACAAAATCGTCAGGAACGATTTTGATCGTTAACGCTCAGCGATAACGACCCGCAGGGCGTAGCGCAGGATAGCGCGAAGTAATCCCCTGTGTTGAAATCTAAATTCGCATTGAAATCAGCCTTTTATTGGCTGGCTTTTTAGTTTAAACACTGTCTCACGAGATTGCCGCGTCACTACGTTCCTCGCAAAGACGATAAGGATTTAAATTAATGTCTAGGGAGAATCGAGTAGTAACGAGACTTCATTCCGATACTGCTTTAACGACAGTTAAAACTATTACACCGCACCCATTCGAGCCTGAATAAAATCAATCGCATTGGCCACCCGTTCAACCGTGCGTCCCTGCCCTACGTGTTCTAAGGTAATATCAATTGAAGGGGTGGCCGCTGTGCCTGATACCGCAACACGTAATGGCTGCGCTAATTTCACCATCTTAACTTCGTGCGCATCTAAAATACCTTGAATGGTCTCAGCAATCACAGGTGCTTTCCAGTCTTCAACATCGGCCAGCGCAATATTGGCGGCTTTCATTAATTCCATCGCCACTGGGCGTAAGTGTTTTTTCGCGGCATTGTCATCGTACTGAATCTTAGCTTGATACAAATACATTGATTTATCTGCCATTTCTTCCAAGGTTTGCGCACGATCACGCATCATCTCAATCACTCCTGCTAATTCAGGCCCATGAGCAAAATCTGCGCCTCTGGCCTCGAATCTAGGCTTAACGTTTTCAATCAAAACAGCGATATCCGCTTGCTGGATATAATGCTGATTCAGCCACAGTAATTTCTCAGGATTAAAGGTCGAGGGGGCTTTATTCACATCTGCAATCTCAAACAAGGCAATCATTTCCTTCATGGAGAAAATTTCTTGATCACCATGCGACCAACCCAAACGCACTAAATAATTGAGCAAGGCTTCAGGCAATATACCCATTTTATCGTAATCCAATACGCTCACTGCCCCGTGGCGTTTAGATAAACGCTTGCCATCTTCGCCTAAAATCATTGGCACATGTGCATAAACAGGTGGCTCAGCCTTTAAGGCCTTTAAAATATTGATTTGTCGGGGGGTATTGTTGATGTGGTCATCACCGCGAATCACATGGCTCATATCCATATCCATATCATCAACCACCACCGTTAAATTATACGTTGGCGTATCATCTGTGCGCGCAATGATCAGATCATCCAGCTCAGCATTGGCGACCACCACTTTGCCGCGCACTAAATCATCAAAACTCACCACACCCTCATTGGGGTTACGGAACCGCACCACGGAATCATCTGAGGCAGGTAAGTTTAAATCACGGCATTTTTGGTCATATCTTGGCTTCTCGCCGTTGGCCATTTGCGTCTCGCGCATTTTATCTAAGCGCTCTTTACTACAGGTACAATGATAAGCATTGCCCTGATTAAGTAATTGTTGCGTAATCTCAGCGTATCGACCAAAACGCTTAGTTTGGTAATACGGGCCATCATCCCAATCTAAGCCCATCCAGCGCATACCATCTAAAATCACCTCAACGGCTTCATCGGTAGAACGCTCGCGGTCAGTGTCTTCAATCCGTAAGATCATCTTACCTTGATGCTTGCGCGTATAAAGCCAATTAAACAAAGCCGTTCTAGCACC
>JAZGFQ010000259.1:0-17264 GCA_036479635.1 Arenicellales bacterium | reverse complement strand
AGGCTGATTTAATCGCCTCGGCAATGGAAAATGCACCTTCTCGATCACGCTCTAACAAATGAAACGCCATGCGCTGTGCAGACTTCGGCCCAACGCTGGGCAAGCGCTGTAATGACAGCTGTAATTGCTCGACTAGGCGCGAATCAGGCATATCACTTGCAACCGTTTAGAACGGTAATTTCATGCCGCCAGGTAAATTCATGCCTGCGGTTAAGCCACCCATTTTATCTTGGGTGGTGGTTTCAACTTTCTTTAAGGCATCATTAAACGCAGCAGCGACTAAATCTTCCAACACTTCAACATCATCCACTAAGGCTGGGTCGATTTTCAAGCGCCGTACATCATGCTTGCAACTCATGGTAATACTCACTAAACCACCGCCTGATTGGCCTTCCACATCAATATCAGCTAATTCATCTTGTGCCTTTTTCATGTTCTCTTGCATGGCTTGCGCCTGCTTCATGATGTTGCCTAATCCGCCTTTCATCTTGATTACCTAATTGCTTGGTTAAATTTATGGGTGTTCTGGGTTGTTCTGGGGTATTAATTGATCGGTTTAATCGAACTGTCATCGATATCCGCATCAAAAACGTTCATGAGCTCCTGCACGTTATCATCTGATTTAAAATCATCACGGGTTTTCTCTAGATGTACGCGCTCGCGTTCAGCAATCACGCCTGCTGCAGTGGTTTCACTGGCGACCTCGCCTAACACGATATTAAGCTTAAAAGATTGCCCAGAATATTGCTGTAATATCTCACCGATCTGCTGGGCGCGTTCATCCGATTGTACATTGGCATAGCGCTGATCTAACTGCAAACTCAACACATTTTGTTCAAATGAAATGGGGGTCATATGCATAGCAAGTTGTCGCGCCATGCCACTTAAACCTGTTTTCACAATGAAATCTGACCACGCTTGGAGATCACTGACTAAATCATTGATATTAAAATTGTTATTAGGCGCATTATTCACCTGATTTTGAGCCTGAACTTGGGCTTGAGCCTGATACGCGACCACGGTTTCTTCTGCCATCGCCACGGCTTGCGCAGCCTGTGCCGATTTTTCAGCTGGCGCTAAAGCCGCCGTATCAACGGGTTGTGCAGCCTCATCACCATTCTCCGCATCATCCGCCGCATCATTCCATGGCACAGATTCTTCAGCCGCACTTTTCTCAGGCGCATTGATTTGCGAAGCGGGCTTTAATAAACGCTGCAAATCATCATTTTTCAAGCCGTCTTCCAACATTGGCGCAGGTGCATCTTGCGTCGGATTGACTAAAGCCGCCCTCGCCTGATCAATCGGCGATATACCCTGCGCGTGCGGCGCTGATGGTGCGCTAGGTGATTCACTCGCAACTTCACTAGAGGCTTGCTGAGGCGTTGCTTCTATTACTGGCGCTGATACAGGCTCAGCAGCTGGCACCGGCGCTGAAACCGGCACAGAAGTTGGTATTGGCGCTGCGCCCGATGGCACGCCTGGCTTAAACGCTAATAAACGTAATAACACCATTTCAAAGCCCGTTCGTGGGTCAGGTGCTAAGGAAAAATCACGTTTACCATTTAAAACAATTTGGTAATAAAGTTGGATGCTTTCAGCGGATAAACCCTCGGCTAAACGTGCAATATCTTCTTGTTTCAAGCCCTTCCATTCAATCGCTTCAGGCGCGAATTGATACAAGGCCAACGCGTGCAAATAAGAGAGCAATTCATCTAGGGCGGTTTTAAGATCTTGCGCAGCGTGCGTAAGCTGGTTGGCGCTGTCCATCAAGGCATTGACATCATTGTTGATCAACGCTTCGATAATCGCCACAATACTTTGCCCATCCACCAAGCCCAGCATATCACGTACCCCTGCTGTGGTCAGGTTTTGCTGGCTATACGCAATGGCTTGGTCTAATAAACTTAAAGCATCGCGTAAACTGCCATCCGCTGAACGCGCTAATAGCGTTAAAGCCCCTTGCTCATAAGGCATGGATTCATCATCCAAAATCATCTTGAGCTGCGCTTCAATCGCAGGTACTTCTATCGCGTTTAAACTAAATTGAATACAGCGCGACAACACCGTCATCGGGAGTTTTTGCGGGTCTGTGGTGGCGAGCAAAAACTTAACGTGCTCAGGTGGCTCTTCCAAGGTTTTCAACAAGGCATTGAAACTGTGCGTAGACAGCATGTGCACTTCGTCGATCAAATACACTTTATAACGGCCTTGCGTGGGCGCGTATTGTACGTTTTCTAACAACTCGCGGGTGTCATCCACTTTGGTTTTAGAGGCGGCATCAACTTCAATTAAATCAATGAATCGCCCCTCCGCCACTGAAACACAAGCAGAACATTCACCGCAAGGGTGCGAACTCACACCCTGCTCACAATTTAAGGCTTTCGCAAAAATGCGCGCCAAGGTGGTTTTGCCCACGCCGCGCGTGCCAGTGAATAAAAAAGCATGGTGGACGCGATCTTGGTCGAGCGCGTTAGATAAAGCCGCCACCACATGAGATTGGCCAACAACATCTGCAAATTGTGCGGGCCGCCATTTGCGCGCAAGAACCTGATAACTCATTGATTAAGAGAGAAATGAGTATGGTTCATGCTATGGTGTCTCGCCCCGAATTGGAAATATAAGAATGAGGTGGCGGATCCAAAAAGCCAAACCTGGCACCCGATTAGATTGCTGTGGCTGCTCCCTTCCAGGCCTGACCAGGTTCACAATTTATCGCCACCAAGGTAGCCCAATATCACCGCCCTAGATCGATGCAGACTTAGCCACATCAAGCCGCAAATTCTACCACAAACTTTTCAACTTCATAGCCTAACCAAGCCTAAAACCAAACATAGAAAACACGAAATCAATGCAAACCCTTGACACACCTAGCAAACGAACAAAAATATAGATCACCAACAAGGTGATTTCATATTTTCTTCATTCACTATCCGCATCAATCTTTCACCCTGATTTTCGTGTTTCTATATTAGGATTCAGGCGGCATAATGTCGCATCAAAATCAACCTTCTTTAAGAATCATGGACATACGGAATTTATTTCATCTGATTATATCAATCGCGCTCAAGGTCAGCCTCCTGTTAACGCTTATTGTTTGCCAAGCACTCAATGCTGAATCGACAAAACCTGAATTACTGCTGGCGAAGACATACGCCCAGCAAATCGACATCAAACAATATTGGGTCAGCGAGAAATTCGATGGCGTGCGCGCCTATTGGGATGGCGCGCAATTTATCTCACGGCAAGGCAATGTCTATTCTGCGCCTGACTGGTTCACCAGAGGTTTTCCCAAGCGTTCTTTAGATGGCGAATTATGGATTGCACGCGGTGCCTTTGAAGCTTTAGTGAGCGCCGTTCGTAAATCATTACCTATTGATGAGGAATGGCGACGAGTTAAATATATGGTGTTTGAATTACCCAATGCCCGCGGTACTTTTAGCCAGCGCCTTGAGAAATTAGCTGTATTGATCGATGCGGCTCAAAGTGAACAGCTTAAAATCGTGCCACAATTTAAGTTGGCTAATCACACCGAACTCATGGCCAAACTTGATGAAATCACCCAAGCAGGCGCAGAAGGCTTGATGCTCCACCATCAAGATGCGTTGTATCATACTGGCCGCAGCAGCGATTTACTAAAAGTAAAACGCCATGAAGATGCCGAGGCGATTGTCATCGCGCATTTGCCAGGCAAGGGTAAATATACGGGTTTATTGGGCGCTTTAGTCGTGCAAACCACTGATGGCAAGCGTTTTAAAATTGGTTCAGGCTTTAGTGATAAACAACGCAAAAGCCCACCGCCCATTGGCGTGCAAATCACTTATAAATATTTTGGTAAAACCAAAAACGGCATTCCGAGATTTGCGAGTTTTATGCGAATACGCAAGCGTGGATCTAACCAGGAATAAAGCCTGTTATAGCGTTGATAAGTAACCCTTATTAACCTGTGTTACTAATATAAGGTATAGTTAGGCTATGTGTTAATCAAGCATTAAGCTAGCAGCACACTAAAACCTGACACATTTATGACTAAATGACATCAGATTATAAAATCGCCGAATTCGGCAAACTATTGAACAGAGGAATAAAGATGAAAAAATTACTCGCACTTTCTAGTGTATTGGCATTAGGCCTAGCCTTAAGCGCATGTGAAACCACAATGCATGACGGCATGAAAAAAGACATGGCCAAGAAAGAAATGGCTAAGCCAGCTGGCAAGCCTGTTGGCATTACAGGCAGCATGATGGATGTAAGTTTTAAAGATGCATCGGGTGCATCTCATACTATCTCACGTAACCAAGATAACAGCGCAACGGTTAATGAGCACTATGTAAAAACTTCACGCCCTTGCCCGCCATTTTGCATTCAGCCTATGACATTAGCACCAGGCGTTGATACCATTGGTGAAGTTGAAGTATTGCATTACATCAAGCAAATGCACTCAGGCGAGCCAGTGATCGTTCAAGATTCACGCACACCAGATTGGCATGAACGCGTGCATATTCCAGGCACTGTGAATATTTCTTTCAAAACACTTTCTACTTCACATGGCGCGGATCCAATCGGCATCGCTGAAATCATGACGGAGCAATTCGGCGTGGTCGAAGAAGAAGGCATCTTAAAGTATAGCAACGCTAAAACTTTAGTATTGTATTGCAACGGCATGTGGTGTGGTCAATCGCCTGCAGCGATCAAAACATTACTTAAGTTAGGCTACCCTGCACACAAAATTAAGTGGTATCGTGGCGGCATGCAAAGCTGGACTAACTTAGGTTTAACGACTTCTAAGTAAGTTTATGTAACACTTTCGTTCATAACATGAGCGAAATGAAAGCCAGTGCTTTTGCGCTGGCTTTTTTTTGTCTATTGCCTTTACCACAGCTGATATAAAACGGTGTATAATAATATCTTTATGGAATAAATAAGAAGACGCAAAAATCCAAAACAATAAAAACATGCCACCGTCTGACACTCAAAAACAAAACAATACTGGGCATCCTCGCCCTCAAACCAGCTTGCTTAAAATCTTGGGCTTTATTTTGTTGGTGGGGTCTGTCACCTTAGTGAGCTGTCAATCCGCCATGTTGGCGAGCTGGGCGTAGATAAAGTGGCCACACCCTATCGTGAAAAAATTAAGAAGCAGCCCCTACAAGGCCCTATTTTGCCTTATTTACTGCCACTCCCAATCATCATCACCTTATTGTTTTCTTTAGCGCACAATCAATTTTTCCCGTTTCTCATTAGCTTAATCAGCGTTGGGCTTTATCTGCTCTCAGGTTATTTTATCTCACGCGCCAGCTTTTATGCCAAGCAAGCCCAAAAACGTAAATGGCTGCGCCCGAACCGAACACCTTGGCGCTTATCTGCCGCACTGTTCACTGGCATCGCCACGGCCTTAATTGCTTATTTCCTCACTCAGGATACTTATGGCTTATTCAGCGCATTAGGCTTTGGCGTGGTCGCGTTTGTTGGCATGGTGTTTAGCTATGGGCTAGATCCAAAATACAGCACCGACGACATCAACCTTGGTGGCGTGAGCAGCGAAGAATTAACAGATGCCTTCGAAGAAGCCGAAGCGAAAATTGATTCGATAGAAGCCTCTGCGAATAAAACAACCGATGCCGCCTTAGCTGCGCGCTTGCGCCATATCGCCCAAGGCTCGCGCGGGATTTTAGACATCATTGAAGACGATCCAAAAGATTTACGCCGCGCGCGCAAGTTTTTGAAGGTGTATTTAGATGGCGCGCAACAAGTGGTGCATAAATATGTACACGGTGAGCATGTTCAGAGCGATGAGAAAATCAGCGCTAATTTAAACGAAGTGTTGAACACCATCGATACCGTCATTGAAGAACAACGCATCAAACTCTTAGAGAATGATATTCTCTCGCTTGATGTACAAATCGAAGTCCTACAAACCCAACTAAAACACGAGGGGATTACCTAGCTATGAGTGAGAATAACGTCATTGTCGTAAGAAAAATTGAAGTTGAAGCCGTCGCTGAAAAGCAGCTGCCGATTCTTGCCGAAGAAATCACACCATTGGCCTCGTTGGCGCAATCTCAGCAAGATGAAATTGATGCTTTAAAAGCTGAGTTAGATTTATCTGATAGCAACTCCATTATTTTCTTTGGCACCCAAGCCCAAGCAGATTTAACCCAATTGGCAGACAGCATGCTCGAAGGTGTGCGCAACAAAGACGTTGGTAAAGCGGCTGGTTCGCTCAACGATATGGTCGCCACTTTACGCGGCTTTGGTGCAGATCGCCTCGCCATTAATCCTGGGTTTTTTGCGCGTATATTTGGCCGTGCTCGCCCAGTGGTGCAGTTTTTGCAGCAATACGAAGAAATTCGCCAACAAATCGATGTGATCACCGATTCTCTAGAAGGCCATAAAACCCAACTTTTGACCGATATCGCCACGCTAGACCGCCTGTACGATAGCAGTTTAGATTATTTTCATACATTAGAGAATTACATCGTAGCGGGCGATGAAAAACTTAAGGAACTCAGCCAAGATATCATCCCGAAGCTTGATAAAGAAGCCAAAGATTCTGGCGACATGATTCAAGCGCAAAAGCTAAGAGACTTACGTACTTCTCGCGATGATTTAGAGCGCCGCGTGCATGATTTACGCTTAACCCGCCAAGTCACCTTGCAAGGCTTGCCCAGCATTCGCTTAGTGCAGGAAAACGATAAAGGTTTGATTCGAAAGATTCAATCTACCGTGGCCAATACCGTGCCTTTATGGAAGCAGCAACTCGCGCAAGCCGTGACCATTCAACGCTCGCGTGCAGCGGCTGAAACGGTTAAAGAAGCGGCTGATTTAACCAATGAGCTGCTCGAAAAGAATGCTGAGAATTTACAAGATGCTAACCGCGAAGTGCGCGTGCAAATCGAACGCGGCGTGTTTGATTTAGCATCTGTAAAACGCGCCAATGAAAAACTCATTGCCACCATCGAAGACAGCCTGCGCATTGCTGATGAAGGCAAAATGCGCCGCGCAGAAGCGGTGCTGGAGTTAGAGCAAATTGAAGGCGAACTAAAAGCAAAATTATTAGCCGCGCATTCCACACCCGTGGTAAGCGATACGGTTGATGATATGGACGACAAACAGGGCTAAATCATGGGTTTATGGGATCTCATCACCAATCAGTTTATCGATGTCATCGAGTGGCTCAGCGATGATGACGATATCATGGTATATCGTTTTGAGCGCGATGATAACGAAATAAAGTTTGGCGCCATGTTGACCGTGCGTGAATCGCAAATGGCCGTGTTTGTCAATGAAGGGCAAATTGCCGATGTATTCCCACCTGGTTTATATCAACTTGAAACCGCGAATTTACCCATTTTAAGTGATTTACAAGCTTGGCCACACGGCTTTAACAGCCCATTTAAGGCTGAGGTATATTTCATTAACGCGCACCAGTTTACTGATTTAAAATGGGGTACGAAAAAACCGTTGATGATGCGTGATACAGAATTTGGCGCGATTCGTTTGCGCGCTTTTGGCACTTACACCATTAAAATCTCCGACCCTGCTACCTTCTTGCGAGAAATTGCGGGCACCGATGGGTATTTCACCACCAGCGAAGTGACTGACCAATTACGCAATATTATTTTATCGCGCTTTGCTGACATCACCGCCAATTCAAATATTCCTGTGTTAGATATGGCGGCGAATTTCGGCAAACTGGGCAAATTTCTAAGCAAAACCATTAACCCTGAATTCGAGGCTTACGGTCTAACGCTAACTAAGCTCTTAGTCGAAAGCATTTCCTTGCCGGATGAAGTTGAAGCGGCCTTAGACAAACGCACCTCGATTGGCATGGTGAAGAACCTCGATGAATATCTACAATATCAAGCAGGCGGTGCCCTTGGTAATGCTGGGAATGGTCAAAGCAGTGGCAGTAATGGCATGGCGGCGGGTGTCGGCATGGGAATGGGTATGGCCATGGCTGAAAAACTGGGTAAAACGTTTAATTCACCGCCCACCAGCAAAGGCCCGATTCCGCCCCCAATTCCAAGCGAAACACATAGTTATTTTCTAGTCGTTGACGATAAACGTGCGGGGCCTTATGACAGCCACGAATTACTCGATCAAGTACTCAATGGCGCACTGAAGAAATCAACCTTAGTGTGGCGCGAAGGTATGCGAAAATGGCGAAAAGCCAGCGAACTAGATGAATTAAGGCCCGTCTGGAACGCCTTACCACCGCCCATTAAAACGGCATAGTCTCCCGTGCTTACGCGCGCAATGCTCGTTAGCTCTACTCACGCGTCATTGCGAGCGTAAGCGCGGCAATCTTGTTCAGTCAATACCATGTCTTCCAAGTTCATTCCGCTTTCCACTGATAACGGCCAACATAACTTCCCCTGCATACAATGCGGCAGCCAGCTTGATTTCCAACCGGGTACGCTTGAAATGCAATGCACTCATTGCGGAAATCGGCATCGCATTAAAATTTCAAATGAGCCTGTTTTAGAAGTCGACTATTACCAAACGCTAGCGTTCTTACCCGCCGCTAAACCTGATGCCGTGCATAGCGTGGTGCAATGCGAAGCCTGCGGCGCAACCACTGATTTTGATCGGAATATCCACGCAGATGAATGCCCCTTTTGCGGTACAAAACTGGTGCTGGACACTACCGAGTCACGCGTCATACAACCAAAATCACTGCTCCCTTTTGCCGTCACGTCTGACGAAGCAAAAAGCTTTTATAAAGCATGGCTTAAAAAACGATGGTTTGCCCCGAATAAACTTAAAAAATATGCCAAGCAAGATCAACACTTAAACGGTGTTTATGTGCCTTACTGGACGTACGACTGCGCTTGTACTTCAGATTACGTTGGCGAGCGCGGTGATGTCTATTATGTGCGGCAACGCGTGCGCGTCAGAATCAATGGCCGCTGGACAACGCAAGAACAGCAAGTGCCGAAAATTCGTTGGTCATCGGCCAATGGCCGCGTACAAAACCATTTTGATGAAACCTTAGTCTATGCCAGCGATACCCTCACCCCAGCGGTGGCTAAAGAGTTAGAGCCATGGGATTTGCCCAACTTACGCCCTTATCAGCATGAATTCCTAAGCGGTTTTCGTTCAGAGCTATATCATATCGACATTGATGACGGCTTCGATGCAGCGCAAAAACGCATCCACCCGACCATTAGGCAATCTATACGCCGCGCCATCGGCGGAGATAAACAACGCATCCACCAAATCCGCACGCAATATTCGGATGTCAGCTTTAAACACCTACTCCTACCCTATTGGATTGCTGGCTTTCGTTTTCATCGCAAGACCTACCAGTTTATTGTGAACGGCAGAACTGGCGAGGTTCAGGGTGATCGACCTTGGAGCTATATCAAAATTGCTTTAGCCCTGCTTGGCATAGTAGCACTGGTCGTTTTGTTTATGACGTTTGCAGGGCAATCTTCTGGTGGGTTTGAGCAACGCCCTGAGATTTTTAATCCGTTTGAAACGAATTGGACTCGATAATATATCGCTCCATATCATTAAATATTAAACCCAGTCTTCTACTGAGATTCATTTACTTTTAGGGTAGTTAAGCTGTTATAAATGCGCGTTCTTTAGACTTTGACTTATAATATCAGCCTCTTCGAATCATGCTGTTCAACATGTGCCCATTTAAAACGATGCCTCCCATCAACGCCCTAGTGCTGCTGATCAATCACTACTGCCACAGCCTAATAGCCGTCATTCTCTTGCTAACATGCCTGCAAACACAAGCCTTTACATTACCTGAAAGCTTTACCGATACCGCGGTCATTGAGAACTTACAAGACCCTGACGGGTTTGCCTTTTCACCAGACGGTAGGATGTTTATCAGTGAACGAATTACTGGCAAACTACGAATAGCTAAATACAACACGGCCACAGATAGCTGGGCGCTGAATGCTACCCCCTTTTATACCTTCGCAACGCCAAACCCTGTGCGCCGCTCCGCAGGTTTACGAGACATTACTTTTGACCCTGATTTCGTCAATAATGGCTATGTTTATGCCTTTTATATGAACGGCTCAAGCTTACATAACCGTGTGGTCAGAATTAAAGCGAGCTCAGCTAACCCAGACATCGCTGACCTTGGGGAACAGCTCTTAATTGACTTACCCTTTAATAACACCTCCTCCAGCGGCAGTCATAATGGCGGCGCCATTGAATTTGGAGGAGATAATAAACTCTATATCACCACGGGCGATGGTTGGGAAGGTACATTTGCAGGGGATGACGTACAAAGCCTCAATACATTTACAGGCAAAATTTTGCGTATTAATGCAAATGGTTCCATTCCTACAGATAATCCCTTTGCCACGCAAACCACAGGAGATTTTAAGGCCATCTACGCATTAGGTTTACGCAACCCCTATTCGATGTCAAAGCACCCCGACACCAATGCACTATATATTAACGAAGCGCGCGGCACGCACAAAGCGAGCATTTATATTGTTGAAGCAGCTGCTAACTACCAACACGAAGGTTCGGGCACAGGGATTGGCGTTGATCGTACTATTTGGGCAAATGCATCAGGTGCTGGCGGAGAGTTGATTACCGGTGGTGCTTGGATGCCAGAGGCTGGGCTTGGATTATACCCAGCCACTTATAATGGCCGGTATTTCACCGCACTATGGGGAGGAAACTCCACTAACACAGGGCAAATCAATACTTTAAAATCTGACAGCAACCCCATATCTGAAACGTTCGGAACCGCCATTGGCCTAGCGGGCAGTAATGGCATTCCTGTCAAGCCTGTGATTAGCCGCATCAATACAGCAGGTGAACTTTATTACATGCTAACCACCTATTCGACGAACAGCGGGCAAATTCGGCGGGTCAGCTTCACTTCGCTGCAAACCGTGGCACCCCCTGTTTTCAGCCCCAGCGGCACTCACTCACTGAGCCCTGTTCAAATTACGATTACCTCCGTGACCACAGGTGCTGATATTCGCTATACGCTTGATAACAGTTCGCCCACGCCTAGTTCACTTAGCTATACAGGATCATTGACCATCTCAAGCAGCAGTATCTTGCGTGCTAAAGCATTTAAGAATGGTTTTAATAACAGTGCAGAGGTATCCGCGGTTTATATCATTGGTGATCAGTCGGGTAATCTTCCGCCCTTAGTGGATGCTGGCACGGATGTGGTTGGCTTTGTCGGGCAAGCCATCACTTTAGATGGAAGCGGCTCAACCGACCCAGATGGCAACGATGATTTTCTAAGCGATGAATTATGGACACAACTCTCAGGCCCAGTGGTCCGCATCGAAGATGCTTCTGAAGAAATTGCTTTTTTCACCCCCACCACTGAAGGCCTATACCGTTTTCAGCTGTCCATGAGCGATGGCATTGATGCCGCAAGCGATGAGGTCACACACTCAATTATTATCGCGCCTAGAATCTCCAATGATCTGCAAGTTTTGTATACCTTTGAAGAAGGCAATGGCAATATTATTCACGATGTTTCAGGCATCGGTGCGCCGCTAAACCTCACCATTGCGTCTCCTAGTGCTGCAACATTACAAAATGCAGGCGGCCTTTCCATTACCGCTAGCCCCATTATAAACAGCGTGGTTGCCACTAAAATTAATACTGCGTGTAGCACGAGTAATGCCATTAGCATAGAGGCGTGGTTAACGCCCGATTCGCTCACGCAAAGCGGGCCTGCACGCATTATTTCTTTATCTGATGACACCTTGAATCGTAATTTCACCTTAGGCCAGCAGGACGACCGTTATGACGTTCGCCTACGCACCTCGCAAACCAACAACAATGGCACCCCTTCTTTAACCGTGCCTGCTTCAACGGTTAAAACAGAATTAAGCCATGTGGTATACACCCGAGATAACAATAATAATGCGGCTATTTATGTCAATGGCGTACCACAAATCGTAGGATCAGTTAATGGCACCATTTCTAATTGGGACAACACTTATGCGCTCCATCTTGGCAATGAAAATACGGGTGATCGACCATGGCTTGGCACGCTGTTTCTGGTCGCGATTTATTGTCAGGCCTTAGATTCACACGCTGTTGTGCAAAATTTTTCCGCTGGTTTGCCGCCTTATTCAGAACCACTAGACAACGATAATGACAACATTATTGATCAAATAGATAACTGCCCTAGCATCGCCAACCATGATCAAGCCAACCTAGACAATGATAACTTAGGCGATGTTTGTGATCCCGACCGCGATAACGACGGCGTGCTCAATGCCAGTGACAACCATGCAGACAACAACAAAATATGCCAAGACCTAGACAACGATAGTTGCGACGACTGCGCAATAGGGGTTGATGGTGTTGGCCCGTTAGCGGATTTCAATATCAGCCACGACGGCGCTGATCTTGATAGTGATGGTATTTGTGATGCAGGTGATAATGATGATGACCAAGATACCATCTATGATTCTGTCGATAATTGCCCTCAGCTCTATAACCCGTTGCAACAAGATAGTAATGGGGATGGCATAGGCGATGCATGTGACCCAAATAATACTATTTGTTTGCCCATTAAAACAAAGCAGGGCAAGATGGCGGTCATTTGTTTGTAATGCGTTAACGCCTAAACCGTTTTTTCATATAGGCCAAATCAAACGGTCACTTAGCATGTAAGATAAACATATCTGGGTCGTAGACCGATGTTAAATGGCCTTTGGCACGCGTGAAAAATTCAGTGTGCTCCATCACCTTTAATAAAGGGTTCCATTTTATGGCCTTGATGGTTGTTGTTCTGCCAATGAAGTAATTTTGCACCTTATCCACCGCTTCGAAGCGACCTATTTTCTTGCCTAAAGGTGCTTTAGCCTCCAATGAAGAAGGTAAAATTCCTTTTTGAAAGTCATGCTTGATATACAAGGGTAAATCAATGCACTTACCTCCCAAAATATCTACCTGCGCATGGCTGTTCATATAGGCACATAACTGAGATAGGTTTTGTCGATAAGAAAACACAAAATCATCATCTAGTAACAAGAAAAAAGACGTATTACATATATCAAGAGCAGCATTTCTACCTGCGGATATGCCGCTATCATAAGGCATTTTCAATATAGTGACATCAGCCAAATCAAGCGGAATACGGCTATCATCTACCACAATAACCTCAATACTCGGGTAACGCCGACGTATACTTTCCACCAAACGTTTGATCGCGTAAGGCCGCTCAAATGTTTTAATAATCAGGCTTAGATCAGATACATCGCCCTTATCTAAGGGATGAAATACATCGATCAATCGGTGCCATGCAAGCACTGAATTTAAAACGCTAGAATACAACGGTTTAGCAAACCATCTGAATTTTCCAAACACCAACCAGCGATAAGCAAGCACTTTAAAGTTCTGAGAGAGTGCCTGCATCCTAACTTAGGCCTGATAAGTCTGCATAATCGCTTTGAGCTCGTGCAATAATTGCTTAATCTCTTGCGCATTAAATGCAGCTAATTTTTCTGGTAGTTTTCCCGCTTCCATTTTCTCAATGGTCGCCGTGACTGACTGACAACCTTCAGCACAAATATCTTCTAAGATATTGTCAATCTGCTCGTTTAAATTTGTCATTATGCTATGCCCAATTTAGCCATCACTTTCGCTTGGTCTAAAATCTCTATGCCGAGCTTTTCAGCTTTATCTAACTTGCTCCCCGCGGCTGTGCCCGCCACTAGAATATCGGTCTTTTTCGAAACACTGCCAGTCACTTTCGCGCCTTGAGCCGTTAATAAAACCTTTAATTCAGGGCGGCTCATGCCTTCAAAGCTGCCAGTGATCACCACCGTTTTTTCAAAAAAAGCGGCGCTTTCGTCAATGTGTGATCTTTCCACCACGGGCCAATGCACGCCCGATCCGCTACCTAGCCCTTCTACTAAAGCTAACATCACTTGGGTATTAGCCGCTAACGCTAAAAAATCAACCAAGCTTTGCGCCACTAAGGGGCCAATATCATCAATCTCGATTAACTGCTCAAGTTCAACTTTAAACAACTGTTCTAAGTTGCCAAACTGCTCCGCTAGAGATTCAGCTGTGGTCTCACCCACTAACGGAATACCCAGCGCATAGATGAAACGCGCAAAGGTGGTTTCACGGCTTTGATCAATGGCCTTGAGTAAATTCTTGGCTGATTTCTCTGCCATACGCTCAAGGTTTAAAACATCTTCCAGCGTCAGGCGGTAGATGTCGGCAGGTGTATGAATTAATTTTGCCTCAACTAATTGATCCACCAGTTTTTCACCAAAACCGTCAATGTCCATCGCCTTGCGTGAAACAAAATGACGTAAGCTGCCTTTTATTTGTGCATCACAGACCAAGCCACCACTGCATCGGCCGATCACGCCGCTATCGCTATACACAATCTGCGAAGCGCACACAGGGCAAACGCTTGGAAAATCAAACGCCTTAGATGATGCTGGACGACGCTCAGGCAGCACTTTAACAATATCAGGAATCACATCACCTGCGCGGCGGATAATCACCGTATCACCCACACGCACATCTAAACGCGCAATTTCATCTTTATTATGTAGTGTTGCGTTTGAGACCACCACACCGCCCACCTCGACAGGCTTTAAGCGCGCCACGGGCGTAATCGCCCCTGTGCGCCCTACTTGTACATCAATGGCTTCCACTACTGTGAGTTCTTCTTGCGCAGGAAATTTATGCGCCAATACCCAGCGCGGGGCTTTTGCAGTCGCACCGAGTTCGGCCTGTGCTTCGCGGTCATCTAATTTATACACCACGCCATCCATGTCAAAATCAATGGCTTCACGCTGGGCGAGTATTTCCTCATAATAAGTCAGGCAGGCTTCAATGCCTGACACTTTCTGAGCTAAATCGGTGACGGGCAAGCCCCAGCTGGTGATTCTCTGAAACATATGCGCATGAGAACGCGGCAAAGTATCTGGTTCGCACGCGCCCACGCCATAAATATATAAAGATAACGGCCGCTGGGCACTAATGTTTGGGTCTATCTGGCGCAAGCCCCCAGCGGCGGCATTACGCGGGTTAGCAAAGGTTTTCTTGCCTAGTTTAATTTGCGCTTTATTTAAGGCTTCTAAGCCTGTGCGGCGCATATATACTTCACCGCGCAGTTCAATACGATCAGGAATATTATCACCCACTAAGCGTGTTTGCTCGCCTAATATTTGCCGTACGTTTTGGCTGACATCCTCACCTGTTTTACCATCACCACGCGTCGCGGCGCGTACCATCCAGCCCTCCTCAAATAAGATGTTCACTGCTAAGCCATCTAACTTAGGCTCACAAAAATAATCTTGAGGTGCGCCATCGTTTAAATCTAAGCGCTGAATAATGCGTTGATTAAAATCTTTAGCGGCCTGTGCATCAAAGCCATCGTTAATAGAATACATCGGCAGTAAATGCTTCACCGGTGCAAAAGCACTGCTGGCCACACCGCCCACGTTTTGAGTGGGGGAATGCGCGAGTTTATACGCTGGATGGTTTAATTCTAGATCAGATAATTCATGAATGAGCCGGTCGTACTCTGCATCAGGAATCTCTGCGTCATCCAATACATAATAACGATAATTATGCTGATTAAGTGCCGCCACCAAGGCTTGAATGCGCGCTTGTGCAGAAACACTCACAGTAACAATCTCTAAAGAACGCTAAGAAAATATACGTTTTATTTATTGGCCGCCAGGCTTTAAGCCTGCTAGGTTCAAGGTCTCTTCAAACTTGCTCACTTGGTTGCGTAATTCTAGCAACTGCTCTTGGCGATATTCTTGCTTGCCTGGAATTCGAATGTCACCCTTAACCCGTGAGGCAAAAGCTTTAACCGCATCCAGCATCTCTTTCGCATCACGACCGGGCGTGATGCTTTGTGTAGGGTGCATGCTAAACGTGACGCAACGAATGGAGGCACTGGAAGGCATATCTTGCTTAAAACCACCCGCCTCATCCGATGTCATTCGGTACAACACCACGTTCTCGCTGACCATACGCTTCATGCGAACATAATCACCTGCTGCATATTCCAAGCCTTGTTGCTTAGCGCTGGTTTCCACCAGTTTGCCCATGAAGGATTGATCTTTTGGTGCGCAAATCTTAACCTCAATCGGCGCGTAACTATCTTGATAAAACTGCGCCAAACTTTCAGAGTGTGCTTGCGCTTGCGCCGTGGTCGCCATCATCAGTTTTTCAGCGTCTAACTGCTCAGCAACCGTTGAGATAATGTCATCAAAACGGTTTAAATCTTCCAAACTGGTGGCTTCGCCGCGATCAATTAATTGATAAGATGCAACGATATCATTGAGTGCAACTTCATCATTCACCGCGCTTTCACTTAAATCTATCCATTTAGACTCATCTTTAATCAATCCGTGCAACTGCACCGGAAAACGCACCTCATTTAAACCCTGAAACTGCTCAAGAAACTGCGCCTGAGTATAGGAAACCGCTGGCGAGAGTTTCATCCAATAATCAATTTGGCGTAAGCTGGTAAAGGGACCATTAGGTGCTTCGATGCGCTCGGCAGCTTGTGGCTCAGGCTCTGGCTCTGTGCTGAGTGTGTTGGCTTCTAACGCTTGGGCATCTGTAGCTTGTAAATTTAGATCGGCTTGATGCTGAGCTTCTAAAGGCTGCTCAGAACTACTGAGTAAAATATTTTCTTGCGAATCAGCTTGAATTTCATCCTGAGTGTAATCAAACAAAGGCGAATCATCTGCTAGTGCCTGAGCTTCTGACGCACCAAATCGAGGTGCATGATCCGCATCACGGCGAATATTGGCGGCTTGATCTATCCCGTCAGCACGTTGCATTTTCTCCTTCGCTTTGAAGAACTTGTCTTTCAAGCCACTGAATGATCCAACGTATCGACTGATAATAAAAACTAATATAATCAGAGAGATACCAATAAAAAGCAAGGCAGAATGTAAATCCATATTATGCGTCCACCATACCCATTGCTTGTTCGATATCGACGCTCACTACGCGCGAAACACCGGGCTCATGCATGGTCACACCGATCAAACTGCTGGCGGCTTGCATAGTAATTTTATTGTGTGTAATCACGATAATTTGAGCATGTTCTGAAAGAGACTTTAAGGTATCACAAAACCGATCAACATTCGCGTCATCTAATGGGGCATCGACCTCATCCATCATGCAAAAAGGCGCGGGGTTCAGCTCAAATAAAGCAAACAACAAAGAAACGGCGGTTAAGGCTTTCTCACCGCCTGATAATAAATGAATGGTGCTGTTGCGTTTGCCAGGTGGTTGGGCGATCACTGAGATGCCCG
>JAZGFQ010000258.1:0-3610 GCA_036479635.1 Arenicellales bacterium | reverse complement strand
CGTGGCCGAGATCACCGAGCACTATGATGGTGAGGTGGTCTGCGGCGAGGATTTAGGCGTTTATTAATACTTCAAGCGGTATTACTTAGCCACAAACCCATCAGGTGCTTGGCCTAAATCGCCTTCGTTAAACAAATACCCAACCATGTGCCGTTCCACTAATTTCAGTGAACGCGCATCTGAGGTGTTGACTTGCTCTTCGTTGACAATCATCACCAAACGTTCTAGCCAGCTCTGCCACGCCTCAGCGGAAACATTTTCATAAATACGTTCGCCCAGCTCGCCAGGATAAGGGGCTTGCTCTAAGCCATCGGCTAATTTGCCTAATAAGCTACAATTTACTTGTCTTGTCATGTTATTAATCACTTTGAAATATGAATTACGCCTTGAAACTCGACACTATAAGCACAATATAGTGTTTGAACGTAAAATTTAAACATTATTTAATCATAATCTGCTGGAAATTTTCACTTCTAAGTGTAAGATTAAAAGTAATTCAAACGAGACATTGAAAATGCATCAATATAGTACAGAACTCACCCAAGCGCATATCGCCGTGACAGACACCGCGAAAGAGAAAGTTGCGGGTTTATTAAAAGACGCAGGCAATCAAGTGGCGGCGGTGCGCGTCTATGTTTATGGCGGCGGTTGTTCAGGCATGAAATATGGCATGACGTTCGCGGAACAAAAAGAAGAAACTGATTCCATGATGGAAGAAGGCGATGTGAAAATCGTGGTTGACCCGGTTGCGCTAGGCTTTCTCAAAGGTGCTGAGATTGATTATGCAGATGATGGCGTGAACGCGAGTTTTGTGTTTAATAATGTGTTCCAATCTGTCGGCGGCAGTGGTTCATGTGGCGGCTGTGGTTCTGCATAAATGAGTTCTAAAGTAGACCATGCTGATGGCGGCACGGGCTTGGTGGTTGAAGCTGCTAAGCCGAAGCTGAAAAAGCCGCCGATGTATAAAGTGGTGATGTTAAACGATGATTACACGCCGATGGATTTTGTTGTGCTGGTGCTGGAAAAGCTGTTCCGCCTAGAGCACGAGAAAGCGATGCAGATCATGCTAAACGTACACCAAAAAGGCAAAGGTATTTGTGGGGTGTATACCCATGAAATCGCCCAAACGAAAGTGGCACAGGCTACCGAGTGGGCGCGCGAGAACGAACATCCCTTGCAATGTATTTTTGAAGAGGCTTAAATAAGATTTTCTATGTTATCTAAACAAATTGAAACCGTATTAGGCGTTGCTGTCACGAAGGCGCAAAACTTGCGCCATGAGTTCGTCACCATCGAGCATTTATTATTTGCCTTATTAGAGGTCGATACTGTGCGCGGCATGATCGAGCATCTCGGTGGTAACCCAATGAAATTACACGAAGATCTAGAACGTTTTCTAGATGAGCAGATGCCCGTGCTTGAATTAGAAGAAGAAGTCGAAACCCAGCCAGGCATTGGTTTCCAGAGAGTGCTACGCCGCGCAATTCTCCATGTTCAAAACTCAGGTAAAGAGGAAGTCGGCGGGGCGAATATTTTAGTCTCTATTTTGAGCGAGAAAGAGTCTCACGCGGCTTATTATTTAAACGCACAAAACATTACGCGCTTTGATGTGGTGAGTTATATCTCGCATGGCGTGATGGATTTAATGTCCGATGATCCACAGCTTGAATATCAAGGTGATGATGACGCTTTTGATGAAGAAGGTGAGCAACAATCTGCGTTGCAAGCTTATACAGTCAACTTAAACGAGTTAGCAGAAATGGGTAAAATTGACCCATTAATTGGTCGCGAGAAAGAAATTCAGCGTGCAGCACAAATATTGTGCCGTAGACGCAAAAATAACCCCTTATTCGTGGGCGAGGCAGGGGTCGGTAAAACCGCGTTAGCTGAAGGTTTGGCGCGCCAAATTGTGCGCGGAGAAGTGCCTGATATCTTAGCCACGAGCGTGATTTATTCTTTGGATATTGGCGCATTGTTAGCTGGTACCAAATATCGCGGTGATTTCGAAGAACGCTTAAAAGCGGTGATCAACGAATTACGCCAAGAAGAAAACTCGATTTTATTCATCGATGAAATTCATACCATCATTGGTGCAGGCGCGGTATCTGGCGGTGCGTTGGATGCCTCTAATTTATTGAAACCTGTGCTGGCCACGGGCGAAATGAAATGTATGGGTTCAACTACGTATCAAGAATATCGCAATATTTTTGAGAAAGACCGCGCCTTATCGCGCCGTTTTCAAAGCATTGCGGTGGATGAGCCAACGGTTGATGAAGCTGTGCAAATATTGCGTGGCTTAAAGTCACGTTTTGAAGCACATCATGATGTGAAGTATACTGCGCCAGCATTGCGCTCAGCGGTTGAATTAGCAGCACGGTATTTAACCGACCGTTTCTTGCCCGATACGGCGATTGATGTGATGGACGAGGCGGGTGCGAAAACGCGCTTAGCCCCAGCATCTAAACGCAAGAAAACCATTGGCGTTAAAGATATCGAGGCGATTATCGCTAGCATGGCGCGGATTCCGCCCAAGCAGGTCTCCACCGAAGATAAAAAATCACTGGCTACTTTAGAGCGTGATTTAAAAATGGTGGTGTTCGGCCAAGATAAGGCGATTACCACTTTATCCTCCTCCATTAAGCTTGCGCGCGCAGGTTTGGGCGATAAAAATAAACCGATTGGCTCATTTTTGTTTGCTGGGCCAACAGGCGTAGGTAAGACGGAAGTCACCAAGCAATTAGCGCATACGCTCGGTATTGAGTTAATTCGCTTTGATATGTCTGAATATATGGAGCGCCACACCGTTTCTCGCTTAATCGGTGCGCCGCCAGGGTATGTGGGCTTTGATCAAGGCGGCCTGCTGACTGAGGCGGTGAATAAGCACCCTCATGCGGTATTATTGCTTGATGAAATCGAAAAAGCGCACCCTGATTTGTTTAATATTTTGCTGCAAGTGATGGATTACGGCACGTTAACTGATAACAACGGCCGTAAAGCGGATTTTCGTAATGTGATTATCGTAATGACCACCAACGCAGGCGCAGCCGATGCCGCGCGCAGCACCATGGGCTTTTTAGATCGTAAGCGTGAGCACGATGATTCCGAAGCGATTAAGAAAACCTTTACCCCAGAATTTAGAAACCGTTTAGATGCTGTTGTGCCATTTGAGCCGCTAGATGAGACCACTATTTTGCACGTTGTGGGTAAGTTTATTTTAGAGCTTGAGCAGCAGTTAGAAGATAAGCACGTCACGCTAGAAGTCGATGAGGCTGCGCGCCAATGGTTGGCAGATAAAGGCTATGATCGTTCGATGGGCGCAAGGCCAATGGCGAGAATCATCCAGCAGCATATCAAGCAACCTTTAGCAGAAGATTTACTCTTTGGTAAGTTGATGAAAGGCGGTGAGGTGAAAGTAACGGTGAAGGATGATGCTTTAGTGTGTGACGTGACGGCGAAAAGTTAGGTTTTCGTTGCTCAAATATTGGGTTGTGGTGAGTTAGTGAGACTGAAGTGGTGATTCTTCGGTGAGATTGAGGCTCTGTTTAAGCGCATCGCTTAGTCACGAGATTGCCGCGCTTCGCTCGCAAAGACGGGGCTCGTTCTGAGAGAC
>JAZGFQ010000257.1:0-2418 GCA_036479635.1 Arenicellales bacterium | reverse complement strand
CAGGCCTCATCTACACAATGATGGATTACCGCCCAACAGAGCTGAACAGGAATACTGGGAAAACTCTAAATCTGTGGCCAAAATTACTTGACCACTACAATATCGTGTAGCCCCCAAAATTAAAGGGACGCTACCCTATAATACTCAATCAACTACGTGCAGTCACTTCCAAAAGGTGATAACCAAACTGAGTTTTAACTGGGCCTTGCACTTCATTCACGGGCGCGCTAAAAACCACCTTATCAAATTCAGGCACCATTTGCCCTGGGCCGAATTCGCCTAAATCTCCGCCGTTTTTACCTGATGGACAACTTGAGTGTTGGCCCGCTAAATCAGCGAACTTTGCACCCGCTTCAATCTGCTGTTTTAAATCGATACATTTTGCTTCGTTATCAACCAAGATATGACGCGCTGATGCTTTTGACATGATGTTTACCTATAAATAAATGAAGGGGGTATTTTCTCGGGAATGGCGCGTTTATTCAAGGTGCTGAGCGTTATTTTTTGAGTTTGACTGGCCAATCATTTAATGCCTGAAAAAAGGGCAATGATAAACTCAAACATAGACCACAGAAATGCCTAAAATTTAGAGCACCTTAGGAGATTCTTTTAAAAACCAAAACTGTTGCGCCTAGAAATCTGAACGCATCAACTCAATCACAAACAAAAGATAGCCCCGCTTAATCTTTTAATCCTTATCCGCTATGATGCTAATTAACGCTGTATTTATTACATTTGTTTAAGTATCAAGCGTGTTTTGTCGGTCAAGCTCAAGTAGTGCCAATAGTTCTTCAGGAATCTTGACTGGGCGCAAAGTTTGCGCTGAAAGGAAAAGCCCTTCTTGTTCAATGGTTGCATGAACACGCCCTTCTGAAAAAAGCTCTGCAGAGAACGTTGCCTTAATTTTTCCGATTTTTGAGACCCTAATGCGCCCATTTATTTGTTCATCTGATAATTTAACAGGATACTTGTACACAATCGTGGTTTTAGCAATGGCTGGATAAATCCCAAGCGCCGCGGCTTTAGATAATGGGAAAAATTTTGCTAACATCGCCAAACGTAAATCTTCCATCCATCGAGCATAAGAAATATTACTCACAACGCCTGCAAAATCAACATCATAAGTTCGTACTGGAATAATAATCTCTGTTTCAAACATAATGCTCTATTTTTAATATTATCTGGTATCAACTATTCTACTGGTTTTCATTCAGCGCAGGCAGGTTCATTTAAGCCCTCTTTACTAGAGGCTGCCTATCAGCCATCGCGCTTTAATGCCTTCAATGCCGCTATTCGTTGTGGTTTGGTTTTCAGCGACAACGTCTTAACCGACGCGTAAAACACCCGCCAATCTCGCCCACTTTGCCCGAATAAGGCTTCAAATTCACCCACCCAGCCGTGGTAATCACCATACAGTGCCAGCGAGGCATGGTTTAAATCTGAGGCAAAAAAGCGATCATACCCTGCCGTACCATGGCCTTGTTTTTTAAGTTCGGCATAAGCGGTTTTCATCGAATCAAAATAGGTTTGTTTCAGCGAGGCAAAGGTTTCTTCACCCGCGCCTATATGTTCAAGATAAGCACCGCTCAATAAATTACGCGTGGCTAGCACTAAGCGGGTGATTTTTGCTTGTTTGGCTTTTAATTTGAAATACGCATTAATGCCTTCTGCCTCACCTTGTTGCGATGCCCACTGCCTTAAGCCGATCTGTGCGACGGCAGTGGCGAAGGATTCATTAAATTGCGTATCACCTTTGATGAACACGACTTGATGCGCCAGCTCGTGAAAAATTAGCCCGACTAAGGCGGCATCCGATCGAGAAAACATCGTGCTCATGACGGGATCTGAAAACCAACCCAAGGTTGAATACGCGCCCACGCCGCCCACATGCACATCCAAACCTTGCGCTTTTAAGTTTTTGGCATGGTCAATGGCGGCTTGTTTACGGTAAAAGCCTTTATAACTCACGCAACCCACCACCCAGAAACAGGCTTTAATCGGCTCGACTTCATATTTAGGCGTAGCGACCACATTCCACACCACATAATTTCGATCCAACGCAACATAGCGTGTATAGCTATCATTATCAGGCAAGCTTAATTCATCTGCCGCAAAGCGGCGCGCCGCCTGCACTAAATTTAAGCGATGCTTGGTTTGAGCATCTAATTCAGGGTTTGCCAACACTGATTTGATATTCCGTTGCTTGAGCAATATCCGCGTATGCCCGCCCACTGCTTGCGCATAGTATTGAATTGATTGGCAGCCTGTGAGCAGCACTGTTAAAATCAGCGTTATTAATAGCTTCCAATGCCATTGCTTGATGGCGCGAATAAATGTCTGCTGCAAAACCTGAATCGTCTTCACCTGAATCATCCTTAAATTATTACATGGTTGGCGGCGCGGTGCGCGATGAATTAC
>JAZGFQ010000256.1:0-4556 GCA_036479635.1 Arenicellales bacterium | reverse complement strand
GATAAAAAAGAGCTTAAGCGTTTGTTTCCAAAAGCGCGTTTAGTCATGGGGGGCTTGGATCAGCACACCCTAGAGACGGCTGATATGGTGGTGGTAAGCCCTGGGGTGTCAGTGACAGAATTTGATTTAGAAAATAGAGTCGGCAGCAATACACAGTTGTTAGGTGATATCGAATTATTCGCGCGTCACGCTAAAGCCCCCATCATCGCCATCACTGGCTCGAATGCTAAAAGCACAGTGGCGACGATGACGGATATTTTAATCAATGCAGGCGGTAAGCGTTCATTATTAGGCGGAAATATTGGCGTGCCTGCGCTGGATCTACTCACACAGGCGGTGCCAGATGCGTATGTTTTAGAGCTATCTAGTTTTCAATTAGACACTACCCAAAGCTTGGCGGCAGATGTCGCGGTCGTGCTGAACTTAAGTGAAGATCATCTTGATCGATACCCGTCATATCAGGCGTATATCGACAGTAAAAAAACCATTTATCGAAACGCACGCAGTGAAGTGATCAATCGTGATGAGCCGAATGCCCCACAAATTATCCTGCAAGCTTCGCTGAGTTTTGGTTTAGGTGCGCCGAGTAGTGAGCAAGAATTCGGCATCATCCGCGAAGGCGATAAAACTTGGCTAGCACAAGGCACACAGAAAATATTAGATACCGATAAGTTAAGCCTTAAAGGCCAGCAGAACTGGGTAAATGTTTTGGCCAGCTTTGCATTAGTCAAGCAATTTAGTTTGCAGATTAACGATGATATGTTGGATGCGATATGCGCCTTTACAGGTTTGGCTGATCGATGCGAGCAAGTGGCTGATCATCAAGGTGTGGTCTGGGTCAACGATTCCAAAGGCACCAATGTGGGGGCAACGCTGGCGGCAATTTTGGCTTACCCACAACCCAAGATCATGATCATGGGCGGTCAGGGCAAGGGTGCAGATTTCTCTGATCTGAAAACTGCAATGGCCAGCAATGTTAAAGCCGTTATTTTATTAGGTGAAGATGCCGATAAAATTGAAGCAGCGATTAAAGGTGAGGTGGCGATCACGCATGTAGAGAGCATTGAGGCCGCTGTTATTCATGCGTTAGATATCGCGCAAAGCGGTGATATGGTGTTGCTATCACCTGCTTGTGCGAGCTTTGATATGTTCGCTAATTATCAGGCGCGCGGAGTGGCTTTTCGTCAGTGCGTGAATGAAATCGTATTAGATGAGGCAGCAGCATGAGTGTTGCTACATACCATTCAAATTCAGGCGGCAGAGCCTTTGATACGCAAAGTTTTGATACGATTTTAGCACTCACCATCAGCACCATTATCTTGCTGGGGTTGGTGATGGTGTATTCCTCAGGCGTAGCGGGCAATGGTCGGCAGTTTGGATTAACAATCACGCATTTAATCAAACACAGCGCGCACATTGTTGCGGGTGTCATCATGATGGCTGCGGTAATGATGGTGCGATTAGATTGGTTACAAAACTCAAGCAAGGTTTTATTAGGCGCGGGGATATTAGCGCTATTGGCATTGAAAATTCCTGGCGTAGGTTTAGAAATTAATGGCAGTACACGCTGGTTTTCATTGGCGGGTGTGCGCGTTCAACCAGCTGAACTGATGAAGCTGGTGTGTTTAATTTACGTTGCAGATTATTACGCGCGCAAACAAAGCAGTGTGCATTTGTTTAAAGTTGGCGTGCTGAATGTCGGCGTGCCGATTGTGATGGTGGGATTCTTGCTCTTAATGCAACCTGATTTCGGTAGCTTAGTGGTGATTGTCGCGACCACTGCAGGATTGATGTTTTTGGCGGGTGTGCCACATAAGTATTTTATCGCTGTTATCGCTATAACCATTATTGCCTTAGCCGCCATCGCAGTTTTAGAGCCTTATCGTATGGATCGCTTGCTGACGTATCAAGACCCATGGGCAGACCCATTCAACAAAGGTTTTCAACTCACCCAAGCATTAATGGCGGTTGGGCGCGGTGGTTGGCTGGGCGTGGGTTTGGGCAATAGCTTGCAAAAACTAAGCTATTTGCCCCACGCTGATAACGATTTTCTCATTGCGATTATTGCCGAAGAACTCGGCGCCATAGGCGTGATGTTAGTGATGGGTTTATTCGTGGTGTTGTTATGGCGGGCCTTTAGCATTGGCCAACGTGCCTTGCAGGCAGATATGCGTTTTGAATCTTATTTAGCCTACGGCATCGGCTTATTACTTGTGTTTAATGCTGGCATTCATATTGGTGTGAACACGGGTATTTTACCGACCAAAGGTTTGACCTTACCGTTGATGAGCTCGGGCGGTTCAAGCATGATTACCAGCCTAATCGCGATTGGCTTATTATTTTCGGTTGATCGAAAATCGCGCGCGAAGCCGCGTAAGCGAGGTGCCCGCGCATGAAAACATTATTGATCATGGCAGGTGGCACGGGTGGGCATGTTATTCCTGCCTTAGCGGTGGCAGAGAACTTACGCGCGCGCGGTGTGAGAATTATTTGGATGGGCACGGCACAAGGGATTGAATCAACCTTAGTGCCCAAAGCAGATATTGAACTTAAATTAGTGAAAGTCAGCGGTCTGCGCGGCAGTGGTTTAATCCGAAAAGTTAAAGCCCCTTTTCAGTTAATGGGCGCGGCTGTGCAAGCGATGAAGATTATTTTATCGTCTAAAGCCAATGCCATCTTAGGCATGGGTGGTTTTGTTTCAGGGCCAGGTGGAATGGTAGCTTGGTTGCTGAGAAAACCTTTGGTATTGCATGAGCAAAACGCGATCGCAGGCACCACCAACCGCTTGCTTGCACCCTTTGCAAAACAAGTGCTAACAGGTTTTGAAAGTGTGACAGCGTTTAAACATAGCGAGCATATCGGCAACCCTGTTAAGCCAGAAATCGCTGCGATCGAAGCACCTATTACACGATTAGCCCGCATCGATAAAACCTTTAATGTTTTAGTGATTGGCGGTAGCCAAGGTGCTTTGGTGTTTAATGAAAAATTACCGAAGTTGCTAAAAAACTTGCAAGATGAATTAGGCACAGATATCCAACTTAATGTGCGCCATCAAAGCGGCAAAGATAAGTCAGATGCCGTGCAGCAAGCTTACCTAGATCAAAATCAAAATGCAGAAGTGCATGAATTTATTGATGACATGGCGGCAGCTTATGCTTGGTCTGATGTGTTGATTTGCCGCTCAGGTGCGATGACGGTATCAGAGGTGGAGGCGGCAGGCGCAGTCGCGATGTTCGTGCCTTTCCCGTATGCGATTGATGATCACCAGTTTTATAACGCTAAGGCGATGTCAGATGCAGACGCGGCTATTTGTTTGCGTCAAGATCTATTCGAAAAAGGCGAATGGGTAGCGACTTTAACGGGCTTAGCCAAGAACCGAGACAGCCTCATTACCATGGCAAGCAAAGCCCGAGAATTTGCACGCCCTGATGCCACCGCACAATTGGCGGATATCTGCATGGAGGTGATGAATGCTTAAGTTTGTGAAACACGTGCATTTTGTCGGCCTTGGCGGTATCGGCATGAGCGGCATTGCAGAAGTGTTGTTAGAGCAGGGTTATAAAATATCTGGTTCTGATTTAAACGATAGCAGTGTATTGCAACGCCTATTACATAAAGGCGCAAAAGCCATGATTGGGCACTCAGCTGAAAATGTTGAAGGCGCAGATGTGGTGGTGGTGTCCAGCGCGATTGATGAAGATAACCCGGAAGTAGCGCGTGCGCGTGAGCTTAATATTCCAGTGGTCGCGCGCGCTTTAATGTTGGCAGAATTAATGCGTTTTAAGCACGGCATTGCGATTGCGGGCACGCACGGTAAGACCACAACCACTAGTTTAGTCTCATCAGTATTAGTGAGCGCAGGCTTAGACCCTACCTTTATTATTGGCGGTATCGTAAACAGTGAATCGACCAATGCGCGCTTAGGCAAGGGTGATATCTTGGTGGCTGAAGCCGATGAAAGTGATGCCTCTTTCTTACAGCTCACTTCCACCATTTCTGCGATCACCAATATCGATGCAGATCACATGGAAACCTATGGCAATAATTTTGATCAGCTCAAACAAGCCTTCGTTCAGTTTATCCATAAGCTTCCTTTTTATGGTTTAGCCATTTTATGTTTTGATGATGAAGTGGTGCGCGAAATTTCAGAAGATATTAATCGCACAATTGTGAGTTATGGTTTAAGTGACGGCGTGGATATTCAAGCGGTAAACCTACAACAACACGGTTCTAACACAAGTTTTGATGTGATTCGTTACGGCGAGCCTGCAGGTAACTTCATACTCGCGATGCCAGGTGAGCATAACGTACAAAATGCCTTAGTCGCGATTGCGATTGCAACTAAATTAAACATTGATGACCAAGCAGTGCGTGAAGCCTTGGCTGAATTTAAAGGTATCGGCAGGCGCTTCGAAGAATTGGGGATGCTCTCTTTAGCATCAGGCGGCGAAGTGAAAGTCATCGATGATTACGCACATCACCCGCGTGAATTAGCCGCCACCATTCCTGCGGCGCAAGCGGCCTGGCCTGAGCAACGTATTGTCTGTTTGTTTCAG
>JAZGFQ010000255.1:0-8829 GCA_036479635.1 Arenicellales bacterium | reverse complement strand
TGCTGTGCGTACACCGTTTGATAACGGTTTAGATCTTGTTGATCGGTGTTGCGCTTAATATAAGGAGGCAACGGGATATCACCGCAGCGATGGAATACATCGTATTGATTGGCCGCTTCGCTCAGCAATTTTAACCGAAAAAACTCACCTTCACGTCCAATGAATTCTAGCTCAGCCTGTCCATCAATATATAGTAACGTGCCCGGCTTTAACGTTTTGTTTGAGCGGGCTAAGGCTAACAACTGCGCATCTGGCAATAAACGTTCCAACATCACTTCAACCTGCCCACCCGAGGCTTTTTGGCAACGTAACCGCGCAGGTACCACGCGGGTATCGTTGAGCACCAGTAAATCACCTGCCGCACAGCAATCTATAAAATCAGCAAAAGTATGATCTTCGAATGGTGTTTTACTCTTTGCCTCAGAGACCATTAATAAACGCGAAGCAGTACGCGTTTCAGGAGGGGTTTGAGCGATTAATTCTGACGGCAGAATATAATCAAAATCATCCGTTTTCAAGAGTCTTTCGGTTTTATTATGGCTGAAAAATCAACACCGCCACACGGCGATTTTCCGCACGGCCTTGCGCTGAAGCATTGCTCGCAATGGGGCTGCGCTCACCATAACCCACTGCTTTGATGCGATGAAACGCTATGCCCTGAGATTCAAGATAGGCCTGAACGGATTGCGCACGGGTTAACGACAAGGCTTGGTTTGAGATGGCCGAGCCAACGCTATCCGTATAACCATTAATCTGTACGCTGACCTTTGGGTTGTTCTGCAGATACGCCGCTAACACCTTCACATTCGCCGCTGAGCTTTGTTTAATCTCAGCTGAGGCTTCTTCAAAAGCGAGGCCTTGAATCAACCATTCTGCACCTGAGAACAAAGTATTCAGATCACTATTAAATTTTGTAGCCGTCTCACTCACTTTAACCACATCCGCCTTAGTTACAGATACTTTTGCCACGCTCACCTCCGATTGACCTAACTGAAAGGTTTTAAGTTTCTCCTTGGTGATGTCAATTTTTAACTGTCGAATGGTCTTTTGGTTTTTCTCTAACTGCCCCGCCAAGAAATTAACTTTATCACTGGTTTTAGTGGCTTTGAGCTGATATTTTTTCTGCTGATCTTTCATGATCTTCAGACGTTTCTCAGCCAATAAGCGCGAGACATTCTCGTTATCATAACGTGTCTGAACTGCCTCTAGCCGCGTTTGAATCACTTCAATTTGTTGGTCACGCTCATTAATTTGCTTACGACTCAATGCCATCAAATCTTCAAGGTTATCTTCGTCTTCGTCGTCACCCCCAAACGAAAACCAGCTTTTACTGCTTTTTGGATTCGATTGCTTCGAACCCACGCCCGACCGTTCAACTTTAATTTTAAGCGTTTCGTAATCAACCGTGAGTTTTAAAATTCTAGACAGTGCCTTATCAATCGCTAACTGCGCAGTGAATTGATCTTGCTTGCTCATGTAAATTTTATTTTCCTGCGCGGCTTCATTCAAAGCCCTGACAGGCATCGCATCTAATACATCACCCATTTGCGTATTAACGTTGATGCTGTGAGTAGGCGCTGGAGAAAACGTTTGAGTAGGCAGGCCGAACAAGACATCTTCAGAATAGGAAAAACCATCAAACTTAAACGAGCTTTGTGCATGTGCACCAAGCCCAAGCCCAACAAACAAGAAACTGGCTAAAAAATGACGTAAATAAGAAGCAAACAAAAGAAAATATAGATTATTTAGATTAGCCTAAGTGTACCAATATTACGTTCATTTAGGCGGCAGGCTTTGGATAAAAATCCAAACAAGGCCTTAATCTCATGCCCATTCGCGCAGTGGGAACGCGCATTTTAAATCAATCACCTCAATTTAAGGCATTTGCCGGTCAAGCAACCCATGTTGCTGGCAGGTTGCCTGAAAGGTATTGAACAATAAACAGGCAATCGTCATCGGCCCTACACCACCTGGCACGGGCGTAATCGCGGCGGCATTTTCAGCCGCAGCTGCATAATCAACATCACCCACTAACTTGGCTTTGCCATCGGTTTCTACTCGGTTGATGCCGACATCAATCACCACTGCGCCCTTTTTTACCCAATTGCCTTTGATCATCTGCGGCCTGCCAACCGCCGCAACAAGAATATCTGCGCTACGACACATCTCAGGTAAATCTTGCGTTCTGGAATGCGCAATGGTGACGGTACAGTTTTGTTGTAATAATAAGGCCGCCATCGGCTTGCCCACAATGTTTGAACGCCCAACCACCACTGCGTGCTTGCCTGATAAATCGCCCAATTGATCTTTGAGCAACATGAGGCAGCCCAAAGGCGTGCAAGACACCATGCCCGCTTCGCCAATCGCTAACTTGCCTACGTTCTCGATATGAAAGCCATCTACGTCTTTGGCTGGGTCAATCGTATTAATCACTGTCATCGGTTCGATGTGCTTGGGCAGCGGTAATTGTACTAAAATGCCATTGACTGCATCATCTTGGTTTAAGTGATCAATTAAAGTTAATAGCTCTACCTGCGTGGTTTCAGCGGGCAGTTCATGATGAAAAGATTGCATCCCAGCGGCTTTAGTCTGTTTATTTTTATTACGCACATAAACATGGCTGGCTGGGTCTTCGCCCACAAGGATGGTGGCTAAGCCGGGCTGTATGCCCTTCTCTTCACGCAAAAGTGTCACATGGTTTGCAATATCCTTGCGCAAATTTGCGGCAAAGGCTTTTCCATCGATTATATTTGTCATCAGAAATAACTCAGAGAAATTAAAGGAACTTAAAACGGTCACTATTTTACCTAAAATTCACCCCAGCTTGATAAAATAAGCGACAGAAAACATTGAAAACTACCCCACTTTTACCTACCCTTCCCACCTTAATTTTTCTGATTTATCGATATGTCGAACACAAAAACGGTTCTATTCGCATTTCCTGGCCAAGGCGCTCAATACCCAGGCATTGGCAAAGATTTATTTGATACGTACGACAGCGTGAAAGATACTTATTCAGAGGCCAGTGAGATTCTAGGTTATGACATGGCCAAACTCTCCTTTGAAGACCCTAACAATGAGATCAACCTCACCCGTTTCACCCAGCCTGTTTTAGTCACGCACCATATTGCCTGCTTGCGTTTATTCATTGAGCTATCTGACCAAATAATAAACCCTAGCTTTGCCGCTGGCCACAGCTTAGGTGAATATTCCGCTTTATTAAGTGCAGGCTCGATTGATTTCAAGCAAGCCTTGAATTTAGTCAGCACACGCGGGCAACTCATGAGCGAACACGGCCAAGGCGAGATGGAAGCCTTGATGATGGAATACGATGATGCGCGCGCCTTAGCCGATGAGTTTTATTGCGGTGTGGCTGCTTTAAATTTAAAAGACCAAACCGTTGTAGGCGGAATGCCTGATGATCTCGCTGCCCTAGCCGAGGCGATGAAAGAACGTTTCCCGCGCAAACGCAGCACGCGGCTTAAAACCGAAGGTGCGTTCCATACTTATTATATGGTTGAAGCGGCCAAGCGTTTTCGCAGCGCTTTAGATGCCACGCCCTTTAACGCCCCTGCCTTTGAAGTGTGCTCAAATTACACGGGCGGTTTTCATAATGAAAGTGCCGCATCGATTCGCTCGCGCTTATTTATGCAGTTAATTAACCCTGTGATGTGGGTAAACAACTTAAACCATGCGGTCGCACAAGGCGTTGATTTAATCATCGAATTTGGCGGCGGCATTGGCAAAGGCGAGACCGCACAAGACAAGCGCCCTAACTTAGAAGGCATCGTCAAAAAGACCTTCCGAGGCCATGATTCACCGCCTGAGCACCTTGCCGTGATCAATCTTGCAACGCTGGAAAATACTTTAAGCCACTTGTAAGCCGCCCTATGATAGATTATGATTGTTAGATATGCCATTGAAAGGCTACTATAACTAATTGATCAACCTGAATAATTATTGAGAAAAACTATGATAATTACAAAAAACAGCCGTTTTCGTTCCGCTTTAAAATTAAGCCTTTTAGGCGGCCTTAGCAGCTTAGCACTCTTAGCTAGCCCACTTAGCTATGCAGAATCTACTAATACTGAGCAAACAACTTGGTTTGGTGAAGTGGCCGATGGCCAGTGGCTGGCAGGCCTTAAGCTGGGTGCAGCTGAACCTAGCACACCGGGTTATAGCACTGCCCAAACCACAACCTTAGTGGTTGGTTATCAGTTTTCACGCCCCGTGGGCGATAGCGGTAGCTCTTCAATTGAATTAGAGTTCACCACCAGCAATGATGCAGATATTGAAGGCGGGGTTGGCGGTGATTGGGACATGCATTCAACTGGCCTTTATTTCAACTATCGCACACCTGGCACGGTTTATTTCAAAGGCAAGCTCGGCATATTAGATTCAAATGTCCATACGCGTTTTCCAACAAGAGACTTTCAATCGCACGATGCTAACATGGCCTTCGGCCTAGGCTTAGGCGTGCGCATGGGCTCACCTGAAACACCTGTTAATATTGAAGCGGAGTGGATCAGCTCAGCGGGCGACCATGACATCAACCATTTCAGCATTAGCGGCCTCATGGAGTTCTAGGTTTATTTTAACTCGCCTACAAAAAGCTCGCCTTTGCGGGCTTTTTTATTGCCCGCAGATTCGTATAATCAAGCCATTCATTTTTAAATCTATCGCATCATGACAACCTACAACATTGCATTGCTCGCCGGTGACGGCATTGGCCCAGAAATCATGCGCCAAGCAGAAAAAGTATTAGCGGCCATTGAAACCCGCAGTGACATCCGTTTTAAGTTAACGCCTGCCGCTTTTGGCGCCAGCGCTTGGTTTGAAACAGGCCATTCACTGCCACAAGCCACCTTAGATATCTGCGATCAAGCTGATGCCATTTTAAAAGGCACAATTGGCCTGAACCACGCAGACACGGAAAAAATTCCCGTTGAAGAACGCCCAGAGCGCGCAGGTTTATTGCCCTTACGTAAACATTTAGACACCTACGCTAATTTTCGCCCTGTTTATTTACCTAAGGGTTTAAAACATTTCTCGCCTCTTAAGCCTGAAATAGTCGGCGATGGCATTGATATCATGATCATCCGCGAATTAGTGGGCGGCTTATATTTCGGCAAAAAAAAACTCGGTGTAGATAAAAACGGCCAGCGCTATGCCGTTGAAACCTTGGAATACACCGAAGCACAAATTGAACGCATTATGCGTGTGGCATTTGATACTGCGCAAAAACGTAAGGGTGTGCTGCACAACATTCATAAAAGTAACGTATTGAAATCCAGCGTATTATGGAACGAGATTGCCGCTGAAGTGGGCACAGAATATCCTAATGTAAAAGTAGAACACATGTTGGTAGATGCAGCTGCTACTTATTTATGCTTAAACCCATGCCAGTTTGATGTGATGGTGATGGAGAACATGATGGGTGACATTCTAAGCGACCAAGGCGGCGGTATTTTAGGCTCATTAGGCTTGATGCCTTCTGCCTGCATTGGCCCAGATAAAGCCTATTACGAACCTTCGCACGGTTCTGCGCCTGATATCGCTGGGCAAAACATTGCTAATCCTTATTCTATGCTGGGTTCAGTGGCGATGATGATGGAATATAGTTTTGATCGAAAAGAAGATTCAAAAGCCATTTTTGATGCCATGGAAGCCTTATTTATTGAAGGCGTGACCACACCTGATTTAAAGCAACCTAATGTTGAAAATAATATGATCAGTACCGATGAGTTTGGTGATCGCGTGGCCGCGGCTATTTCTCGCTAAGATTCATACCTTGGTCTAAGAAATTCAGTCTCCTTATTCCTGCCCAAGCCGATATAATGCATTAATAGTTCAACATTGCTTGGGTAGGTATGGCACATTTCAAAAATAAACAATCCTCTGACTGGGAAGCGCTCGCCCTCAAAGAGCGTCGCCTCTCATCCTCTGATGATCTAAAACACACTACCCTTGAAGGCATTGATATCAAGCCTTTATATACGGCTGAAGATCTCTTAAACATCGAATACAGCGACAGCCTGCCCGGTTTCGCACCTTTCCTACGCGGCCCGCGCGCAAGCATGTACACTGGCCGCGCATGGACAGTGCGCCAATACGCAGGTTTTTCAACCGCCAAAGAATCTAACGATTTTTACCGCAAGAATATTGCCGCAGGGCAAACCGGTTTATCGGTTGCGTTTGATTTAGCCACGCATCGCGGTTATGACTCTGACCACCCACGCGTTGAAGGCGATGTGGGTAAGGCTGGCGTGGCGATCGATTCTGTTGAAGACATGAAAATCTTATTTGATCAGATCGAATTAGATAACATGTCAGTATCAATGACCATGAACGGTGCCGTTTTACCCATCATGGCCATGTTTATTGTGGCAGCAGAAGAAAGCGGCGTGGCAGTCTCTGAACTTTCAGGCACCTTGCAAAATGATATTCTCAAAGAGTTCATGGTGCGTAATACTTATATTTACCCACCTGCCCCTTCGATGCGCATTGTCTCGGACATCATTCAATACACCGCCAGAGAAATGCCTAAATTCAACCCTATTTCAATCTCGGGTTATCATATGCAAGAAGCTGGCGCGACCTGCCTGCAAGAACTCGCTTATACGTTAGCAGACGGCATCGAATACGTACGCGCCGCACAAAACAGCGGCTTAGAAATCGACGCGTTTGCCCCGCGCTTATCTTTCTTCTTCGCCATTGGCATGAATTTCTTCATGGAAATCGCCAAGCTGCGCGCCGCTAGAGTACTTTGGGCAGAATACATCGACAAACTGTTTTCGCCCAAAGAACCGAAATCTTTAATGCTGCGCACGCACTGCCAAACCTCAGGCGTAAGTTTAACCAGCCAAGACCCTTATAATAACGTGGTGCGCACCACTATCGAAGCGATGGCAGCAGTGCTCGGTGGCACGCAATCCTTGCACACCAATTCATTTGATGAAGCGCTGGCGCTGCCGTCTGAGATGTCTTCACGCATCGCGCGCAATACCCAACTTATTATTCGCGATGAAACTGAAATCACCCAGGTAGTTGACCCTTTAGGCGGCTCGTATTACATTGAATCTTTAACTCAAAGTTTGGTCGATGAAGCGCGTAAAATCATTGATGAAATTGAAGACATGGGCGGCATGGCTAAGGCGGTGATCAGCGGTATGCCTAAGCTTAAGATTGAGGAATCTGCCACCATTCGACAAGCACGTATTGACCAACAGCAAGATGTGATTGTCGGTGTGAACCGTTTTCAGACAGAGAATGAGCCAGAATTAGATGTGCTGTCGGTGGATAACCAGCAAGTGCGCTCGGATCAAATTGATCAACTCACGCAGTTAAAACAAAACCGAGACCAACAAGCGGTTGATCAAGCCTTACAATATTTAATCCGCGCAGCAGAATCAAATGATAATCTACTCGATGCTGCCATCATCGCCGCACGCGCACGTGCGACCTTAGGCGAGATATCCGATGCACTCGAAACGGTTTTTGGCCGCCATCAAGCTCAAAATCAATCAGTGGGCGGTGTTTACGGCAAGGCTTTTGAGCACAACGAGCAATTTAAAATGCTACAAACTGAGATAGAAAAATTTAATCAAAAATATGGACGTCGACCTCGTATTTTAGTCGCTAAATTAGGGCAAGACGGTCATGATCGCGGCGCGAATGTCATCGCCACTGCGCTCGCTGATATCGGTTTCGATGTTGATTTAAGTCCTTTATTTCAAACTCCTGCTGAAATCGTGCGCCAAGCTTTAGATAACGATGTACATATTATCGGCATTTCCACCCAAGCTGGCGCGCATACGCAATTAGTGCCTGAGGTCATGGCGTTGCTGGCCAAAGAAAATATTGACGATATCATCGTTATTTGCGGCGGCGTGATTCCACCGCAAGATCACGCTGCCTTATATGAGGTAGGCGTGGCGGATATCTTCGGCCCAGGCACACATATTCCAGATGCAGCCGCTAATCTATTGAAACACATCGAACAAAAAATCTCTAAAACATCTTCTTAAAATGACTGACATCATCCAACAACTCGAAGAGAAACGCGCGGCAGCACGCTTAGGCGGCGGGCAAAAACGCATCGACACCCAACATTCAAAAGGCAAACTCACTGCACGCGAACGCATTTCGGTGTTGCTTGATGAGGATAGTTTTGAAGAATGGGATACCTTTGTTGAGCATCGCTGCCAAGATTTTGGCATGCAAGATACCAAAACACCTGGCGATGGTGTGGTCACGGGGCACGGTACGATTAACGGGCGTTTAATTTTTGTGTACAGCCAAGATTTCACTGTATTTGGTGGCTCGCTTTCAGAAACCAATGCCGAGAAAATCTGCAAGATTATGGACCAAGCGATTAAAGTCGGCGCGCCTGTCATCGGCATCAACGATTCAGGTGGCGCGCGCATCCAAGAAGGGGTGGCCTCTTTAGGTGGTTATGCTGAGATTTTCCAGCGCAATGTGATGGCATCTGGCGTGGTGCCACAAATCTCACTTATTATGGGCCCTTGCGCAGGCGGTGCGGTTTATTCCCCTGCCATTACCGATTTCATCTTCATGGTGCGCGACACCTCTTATATGTTCGTCACCGGCCCCAGCGTGGTTAAAACCGTGACCCACGAAGATGTGACCGCAGAAGAATTGGGTGGCGCGCACACCCATGCGAGTAAATCAGGGGTGAGCGATGGTAGCTTTGAGAACGACATTGAAATCTTAATGATGGCCAGAACCTTCATTGATTTACTGCCTTCAAACAACCGCGAAAAAGCGCCTTCTCGGCCTTTTGATGACCCAGCTGACCGAAAAGATTTT
>JAZGFQ010000254.1:0-6385 GCA_036479635.1 Arenicellales bacterium | reverse complement strand
AGCGACACTTATGGTGGCGGCTTTTTATACCACTTAGAGAATAATCAAGTGGCGGTGGGCTTTGCCGTTGGCCTCGATTACAGCAACCCATACTTAAGCCCGTTTGAAGAATTTCAGCGATATAAATCACACCCTGTCATCAGCAAAACATTATCAGATGGCAAGCGTATTTCTTATGGCGCACGGGCGTTATCTGAAGGCGGCTTGCAATCGATTCCAAAGCTCAATGTGCAAGGTGCATTATTAATCGGCGATAGCGCGGGTTTTTTGAATGTGCCTAAAATTAAAGGCACGCATACCGCCATGAAAAGCGGTATGCTGGCCGCCGAGCAAGCCTATGCCTTTGTTCAAGGAGATGCGAATGCTTTAGCAAGTTATGATGACACTGTGCAAGCTTCATGGATAGGGGAAGAGTTACGCCCAGTGCGTAATATTCGCCCAGGTTTTCGCAAGGGCTTGTGGTTGGGCTTAGCCAATGCCGCCTTAATCAGTTACATCACACGCGGTAAAGAGCCTTGGACGCTCAAACACCATGCAGACCACCAAAGCCTAAACACCGCCGCCAACAGCCAGAAAATTTATTACCCAAAACCTGATGGCGTGCTGAGCTTTGATCGCTTATCTTCCGTGCATTTATCGAACACCAACCACGAAGAAAACCAGCCTGCGCACCTCACTTTGAAAGATGCCACCATTCCAATCAGCACAAATTTAGCGCTGTATGATGCGCCAGAACAGCGCTACTGCCCTGCACAGGTGTATGAAATCACCGAAGATGAAGCGGGCCAACCTATGTTACAAATTAATGCGCAAAACTGCGTGCATTGCAAAACCTGTGATATCAAAGACCCGCTACAAAACATTGTTTGGACACCGCCTGAAGGTGGTGGTGGCCCACTTTATACCAATATGTAATTGCTCACGTCATGCACCCTATTCAGTTTCCAAACGGTTTAGAGACCGATACATTCTTACAAAAATACTGGCAGCAAAAACCACTGTACATGCCTCAAGCATGGCCAGATTTTAGCAACCCTATCAGCCCAGAAGAGTTAGCGGGTTTAGCGCTTGAATCTGAAATGCCGTCCAGAATTATCGAGCAACATTCCGCTGAAAAATGGAGCGTGCGCCAAGGGCCTTTTACGGAGGCAGATTTTGCTGGGCTAGATGGCAAAACATGGTCACTACTCATCACCGATATCGAAAAATACCTGCCTGAGTTCATGGACTATGTGCAGCCATTTCGCTTTATTCCAGATTGGCGCTTTGATGATATGATGATCAGCTATGCGCCTGCGGGCGGATCCGTTGGCCCGCACATGGATGATTACGATACCTTTTTAATTCAAGCCTTAGGCGAGCGTCACTGGCAATTAGAAGGTGAGTTTCGTAACCTACCTTTTAAGCCAGAAGATTTAATCATCGACACCGATTTACGTTTAATCAAACACTTTAACACGACCGAAGAATATCACTGCCAAGCGGGCGACATCTTGTATCTGCCGCCAAGAATCGGCCATTACGGCATTGCTCAAAATGATTGTATGACGTGGTCGATGGGTTTTAAAGCGCCTAATCTTGATGACATGTTAGCCGATTATTTAGATGATTTTGCTGATACAAATGAACACAAACGCTTTACTGATCCAAACTTAAACTCGCAAACTCATGCTGGGGAAATCAGCGCCGAGCATATACAAAACTTACAGCGCTGGTTCACTGCACAAATAAATACAGACGATGACACCTTTGCACGCTGGGCAGGCCGATTTCTAAGCCGACGGCAACACACCGAAGATTTACTCTTTGAACCTAATTTAATCCATGAACTCAAGCAAGATCAATTAACAGTAGAGACCAATCCATTTGTAAAGTTTGAGTTTATTCAACTGAAAGGAAAAACGTATTTATACGCAGGGAGCGAGGAGTTTGTATTGAGTTTGTCGCTGGCAAAACAACTTAGCAGCAAAGCTCAAATCACCTTAACGATGACCACTGAGCAAGATCAATCGGTGATAAAAACATTACTTAACAAGGGCTATTTAACCACTTTATGAGGCCTCTGCATAACTCAGTGGCGAAAGAAAAATAGTTTAAAATTATTCTGATTGAGGCAAAAAGTGCAGTTAATAGCGTGCTATTAGCAAGATTTATAACGAAAAGCAGGATGATCTTAGATATTTTTACTCGTCTTCTGGGTTATGCTGAGGCCTCACTATATAATATAACTATGCCAAACAACGAAAAACTAGATCAAATCGTCGCTGATGCACGGCGCAATATTGACCAACGCGCCAAAGGTTACCGCGAGAAATCACTTAAAATGTACCCTTGGGTCTGTGGGCGTTGCGCGCGTGATTTTGACAACACCAACTTAAGTGAACTCACGGTGCATCACCGCGACCATAACCATGATAACAACCCAGAAGATGGTAGTAACTGGGAATTATTATGCGTTTACTGCCACGATAACGAGCATTCTAAGCAGGAAGACTTAATCGCTGCAAAAGGGCGTGTTTTAGGTGCAGACGGCAAACCTAGCAGCACGAAACATAATCCGTTTGCTAACCTCAAACAAATGATGAAAGACGGCGGCTAAGGCGTTAGAAACTGAACTTGGCACCGCAGCCCAGCTGGCAAAATATTGTCAGGATTGGGCAACACAAGGCGCACACCAAACGTGCCGCTGGCCGCATCAAGCACTTGATCAACCACAATCACTTCTGCGCTATATTCACCACCAACGGGCTGATCAGGAAACACCGTGGCTTGCATTCCTTTGCTCACTAAACTTAATTGATCTAAAGGTAGTACCACCTCAATGTGTAGTGGATCAAGTTGAGCCAAGTTTAAGATTTTATCATCTGAAACAAATTCACCCACCTCAACCAAGCGCTCAACGACCAAACCATTAATCGGGCTACGTAAGGTTTTCAAACCAACCAATGTATTTGCCTGAGCCAACTCAACCTCCGCTAACCTGGCTTCGGTAACGGCTTCATCCACACTGTATTCAGACGTAAACTTCTCTTTGAAAAGCTCTTCTGTTCGGGCAACTTTTCGCTGCCCAAATTCAAGTTTAGCCTTGGCCAGTTTTACTGCTGCTAGCTCTGCTGTTGCTTGAAGCCTGACCAGTGTTTGGCCTTTCTTAATGACACTGCCCCGATCAACTTTAATGCTGCTCACAATGCCCGCCACAGATGAGCTTAAGCCAAGCGCAATGGCGGGTTCTATCAAGCATTCATATTTTTCTGCCGTTTGTGCACTGGCAGTATTAAAGTAAAAAACACTGATAAGCAGTGTCAATAATGGCGTTCTAATCATAAGGCCCTCTTCCAGAAAATGACAACATACCTTGCATAACCGAATCATGGTTAAGTAGGCTTTGTCGAATTTTATACGATTCTTTCGCATGACTGCGTTGAATTGCAATAATTTTTCGTTCAATCAACCATTGCGCGAATTGCTTGCCCAAACCTTTTTTAAGGTTGGCATAACGTCTTAAGGAAATATCCGAGAACATCTCATCCTCTTGAGACAGCAACAAAGTACGCTGACTATCTTTCAAAACTGAATCTTGCACCCAAAACTGGGCTCTCAAGTCTTCACTAAATTGCTCAGAACGACCACACACATATATATTTACAGCCTCCCCTTGCACTGCGCCCAGTTCTTCGGCTCGATGCTCTGCGACAACCGATTGTGCGATCACAGTCGCGCCTGACTGAAGTAAGTTTGTGAGATCGGTGGATTCATTTAATAGGCTTGGCATCGCAGAAGAGAGCGCCTGAGCCAAGCTCGAGGATAATTCAGTTTTATTCACCAATATTATGTTCGCACTCGAATCTGTCTCACTGAGTGTTTTTTCTAACCATGTGGCTCTTTGTGCATCATCATCAAAAAGTTGAATATCATGATAACGTGCACGCGCCCTAACAGGCCAGCGGCTGGCAGACGTTAAGCCATAAATTTTATCTAACTCTTTTTCAATCAACTTCGTTGAATGACAACATCCACACAAATGCTGATAACGATTAAAGATTTGCTGGTAACTTGCTCGAATCACGACTTCACGCTGATGCGAGACCTCTAAGGTTTCTTTTAATTCAAGCATACGCGTTAGAAATGGCTTTTCATAAAAGGCTAAACCAGGAATCAATGTGTCATCCACAAGCCATTGAATCGCATTCTTTTTAACTTGGTAATGCGTACCTAGCGTTAAGACCTGATTGACCGCTATCGCTACGCTCAACATTAAACGCGCAATATTGGGCACTTTCCATCCACCGTCTAGCTGCTCAGCCCATGCCTCTAATTGTTGCGCCCCGTTCGGTGTCAGCAGCACTTCCGCATCTTGCTCGGTGAGTACATAATGCGCGCCCTGCTCTAACTTTTCTGCCATGCTTAAGGCTTGTTTCAAAGCATCGGTTTCATGCATCGGGTGCGCATCTGCGGTCAATGCAATCGGTGTGCGAGCATTATCAATTAATGCCGCATCGGCATCAATCAACACCGCACAGGGCAAGCCGCTTAACAACATATCTCGTAAATGCGAACGCCGGCCTGTCATTTGGTCGACCTTAGCAAGCACTTTATTACTACGTTGTGGCCATTTAATCACATCGCGCAGAAAATCCATTGCACATTCACGCACGCTTACCAAGGTGATGGATTGACGATAAGCATGCCGTCGATCCGACTCTTCCATACCCGCCTCAACACATGCAACAGACTGGTTTAGTTTTTCAAAAACAGGCAGCAACCATTGTTTCAAATTCTCCAGCGCAAGCTCATTTTCTGTAATTAAATGCGCCCTTACATTTTGACTCGCCAATGCTGAACACACCAAGCCTGCCACGATGTGCCTATCTTCTCGGCGTGCAATGCCTTCGATACGCCGATGCAATAAAGCATACGCTGATTCAACATGAAGCCCAGTCACTCGCTTCCCCGAAAGGCTGTTTAGCGCCGTTGCGAAGCGTGCAAACGCTTCAGCAGTTTGGCTTAAATCAGTTTTGGCAGTTGGGTGATGCGCATTCGAGAAACTCGCTTTTTCTGACGTCTCCTCGGCTTTATTAAAATCCGCATAAAAACGATGAAACTGCTTTTTAACTTTACGCTGCGAGGCAGTAGAGTATGCAAGAGAATGCGTTTGGTTCAGCTCAGAAGTTTGCCTAAGAGGATAAGGGTTGGCGTATATTCTCTCGACTGACATCACTCACCCAAACGGGCTGATGGCTTAGGCACAAGCACCGTGTTAAACATTAAACTTGCTTAAAAAGGTTTGCCTAATGACACGATACAATTGCTTTCCTAGGCGTTCATTGCCGTGAGAGAAACGTGCATAGACGCGCTCCCCTAAACCAATTTCATCTTCTGGCCGATCAATCGTAATATCAATTTGGAACCAACTTTGAAAGGCGCTGAGCTGGCCTGCCTCGCTCGCAGCTTGGTTTGGGTTCGTGGGTATCGCACCGCCACCCTCAAATGATAAGGCCGCACTGGGTAAATCTTGTGAAGCCAGCGGTACTTCTCTAGAGATATCCGCTGCTAACACTTCACTGGGTTTATCGGCCGTTCTCACGGTGATGTTTTCAGTATGCTGGCGCACTAAATTAATTCGATCTTGTGGCACTAGAACCCGCACAGTCGCTGCATTATTACGCGTCACAAACCCTAAGACCTCGCCTCGTTGTAAGAATCTCCCTAATAAAGATTGATTGGTAAAGGCAACATAGGTTCCCTGAATAGGGCTTTTAATGATTAAATTCTCACGTTGTTGATTCACTTTCTCAATTTGTGCATTGGCCGCATTGATTTGCTCGCGCACCAACTCCGCCTGTATTCGGTCTTGCTTAGAACGGCTACGCGCTGAGACGGCCGTATATTGGGCCTTTAGTTCATCCAGTAACGCGGTTAAGCGCTTAAGGTTGGTCTCAATTTCATTGTTTTTACACACCAATAATATTTGCCCTTTAGTCACGCGCTCGCCATTTTGAACGTGTACTTGATCAACAAAACCCTGGCTATCCATTCGAATACGCGACTCTTGATTTGCCCAAACAATTCCCTCGACCATGGTGACCAACGGAACAGGCAGAAAAGTGAGCGCCACTAACAATCCAACAAAAGCCATTGATAATGAAATCGCTCGGCTTCTTTTTCCTTTCAATTGTTTGTTAGTCATGAGAAATTTTATTTGTTTGTAAATCGGTAATACCGCCATCGTTATCACAGCCCAAATAGCCAGAATAATACCAACGATAAAATATTTATCCGCGAGTAAGAATACAATAAATGAAATCAAAAACAAGCGATAGATAAATGAGGCCACGCCATAGGCAATGAACCAACCGCGCTCACCCGGCGCATTGGCTGGGCACTT
>JAZGFQ010000253.1:0-7898 GCA_036479635.1 Arenicellales bacterium | reverse complement strand
TCTTACCTTGATGCTTGCGCGTATAAAGCCAATTAAACAAAGCCGTTCTAGCACCACCTATGTGCAAATAACCGGTGGGGCTGGGGGGGAATCGGGTGATGATGCTCATCGATAAAACTCAAATAATATTAAGAGCGCTGATTCTAATCGAATTTAGATTAATCATCACCGCCTATTCAGGAACGGATATAGGGAAAAGCTTTATTATGACTATAATAAGCCATTCATCTTTAAACGCCTTCTTCTTATGTCGATCGATCAATCTCAATCCAGTTGCTCCGAAAGTGAACCATTTGCCTTACAGGTAATCGGCGATGATATGGCGCCTGAATTCCCCGATGGCTGTATTATTGTCAGTGAACCGAATGCGGTAGTGCGCGATGGTTCTTATGTGATTGCGAAACATAATGATGAGCATATTTTTCGTCAATTACATATTGATGAAACCACGGGTCAATGGACGCTCAACGCCTTAAAACCAGGCCTGCCTGTTATGGAAATATCTGGGCGTGACGATGTACGCGCACGCGTAGTGCAAAGCACCAATGGTCGCCGAGAAACGCGCAAAAAATATGACTAAACCTGCCGAAGAAACCTCAGCAGTTTAGAATTCTTCAGGCGTAAACGCTTTTATGCTCAGCGCATGGATCTCACTTTGCATCATGTCAGCTAAGGCATCATAAATCAAACGGTGCCGCCCGAGGGTATTCACGCCTTCAAACGCTGCCGAGACAATGGTCAAATCAAAATGACCACCGCCTGATTTAGCCCCTGCATGACCTGCGTGTTTATGGCTTTCATCAATCAAATCTAAAGATTCAACGTTTAAAGCCTTGCGTAAAATCGCTTCTATTGTTTGTATTCTATTCATCGCCATTTTCTCCTAGCCCTTAAGGCAAGACTTTAATATAAGGTTTAACCACCACGTTTTCATACACCCCTGCTTCAATATATGGGTCTTCATCCGCCCATGTTTTAGCCGCATCTAAAAAGGTGAACTCAGCCACGATCATGCTGCCAGTCATGCCAGCCTCACCCGGCTCAGCGCTATCCACTGCAGGCATCGGCCCTGCGATGATTAAGCGCCCTTGCTCGGCGAGTGACTTAAGACGTGTAACGTGATCAGGCCTTGCGACTGCGCGCTTTTCTAAACTGTTAGCAACATCTGTTGCCCAAATAACATACAACATTATTCTTCTCCCCCATTGTCTGATTTCGGGTCTGGCTTATCGGATGAATCAAGCTCATCTGGATCAAGATATTTAGCCATGAACAACATTTGTAACACACTAAAGGCCAAGGTTAATCCCAGCACCCAAAACACCTTAAAATTTACCCAGGTATCTAAACGCACATCTTCAGGCATATCGAGCTGATAATAAAATGCGACATACATATTCAAAAAGCCCATGGCCAAAAAGAATAGCCCCCACGCAATGCTCAAACGTGCCCACACAGGATCAGGTAAGGTTATTTGCTTGCCCATCATCGCTTTAATCACTGATTTTTTTAATATCACTGAGCCGAAAATAATCAGTGCAAACATCCAATTAACAATCGAAACCTTCCATTTTAGAAAGGTTGGGTCGCGTAATAACAAGGTTAAGCCGCCGAATAAGGTCACCGCTACCAACATGATCAAGTGCATGCGCTCGATGCGTTTATTTTGTAGCCAAAAAAAGGCCACTTGTAAATAAGTGACGACAATTAATACGCCCGTGGCGATATAAATATCATAAAATTTATTGGCCGCGAAGAATAATATCAGCGGTAGGAAATCAAATAGTGCTTTCATATAATGTATTCTTAACTCAGTGGAAGTCTTACCCTTAATTATAAAATCCTTTTGCATGTAATGCATCGTTCAATTCTAAATTAGCGTAAACTAAAGCAGTGAACAGCATCGATTTACCCCCTCATTTAAGCCCCCATTTGGAAGGCCAAAGCTCTTGGTTGAGTAAGCTAACCTCTGCGCGCGTGTTGGGCCACCCTTTGGTGTGGTCAGCGATGACGGCTTTTTTCATTTTATTGGGTTATTTTTGGCTGGAGTATTATGCTCGCCCAATCTCCGATGACATCATTCGTGCGCGTGATACTGATCACTCAAGAGGCACCTCAATTGGCAGTGCCAAAGGTAATTGGAACCCTGATATCTATCAACCCATCATCACCAAAGAAGTCATGCCCATTACGCGTAATGCAGATATTTTAAGGGCAGAGAACTATCGTGAAACCATCGAGCAAGAAAACCTCATTCAACCCTTATTAAGTGCCGCCAGAGAATATCTTGAAGATGAACACTATGTTCGCCCCGATCAACAAGATGCTTGGCATCAGTTTCAGAAAATATTAGCACTGGATGACCAAAACACCTTAGCTTTATCAGGGCAAGCACAAATTGCAGGCACCTTAGAAGAAAATGCCGATATTGCGCTCTCTCAGAGTGACTATGAAACTTCCGAACGCTGGCTCAGCCAGCTTGATACTATTCAGCCTAATCATAGCTTCCAAAAGCAACTACGCCAAAAAATTGCGGATCAAATCAGCGATAAACTGGCTAAAGCAGAGGCGGCACAACGTAAAGTTGAACGCCTGCAACGTTTAAAATCTGCCTTAGAGGATGCTAAATCAGCCATGGCGTTTACCCCTAGCAAGTTACGCGTAGCCTATGATTTATATCAACGTGCATTAGAATTAGATGAGACCAATGAAACCGCTTTATCGGGTTTAAGACAGATCCATTTAAAACGGATTGAAACCGCTAAACTTACCATTGCCAAAGGCGATTATGATGCAGCACAAACTGAAATCCGCCGCTTACAAGAAACCAATGCGGATAAAAACCAAATAGATGACTTAATCACCGCCAGAAGAATTGCACAGGCACGCAGCCTAGAACAAGAAGATGTTCAGCCTTTATTGCCTAAAGCACCGCAGATACAAACCCCAGATACCACAGACAACCTCAGCTCACTACCCATCGCTCAAACCATCCCTACCCCCAAAATAAGCCCTCTTGCTGATCAAACACAAATGGCTCAAACACAGGGTGTTCAAACCAGCGAGATTGTGGTGCGCGCACCAGTTCAAACCAATCTAGACGTTTCAGAAAATCAAGCACCTAGAATTACCCCTAATGAATCAGATAAATCTCAACAACTCAATACGGGCATTAAAGCTTATTACGCTGGAGACTACAACCAAGCTTTTGAGAAGCTCCACCCCTTAGCAGAAGATAATATCGCGCGCGCGCAATTCCGCTTAGGCATCATGTATTACCAAGGCCGTACCGTCGTTAAGAATGAAGACCTTGCCCAACAATGGATTGCCCGTGCACTGCCCGTTGTACTGCGCGCAGCACAACAAAGCGAAGCGTGGGCGCAATCTGATCTTGGCACGGCTTATGAGCTGGGCATTGGTTTAAAGAAAGACGTTAGTCACGCTGCGGGCTTATATGAAAAAGCTGCACAGCAAGGTTATGCCGGCGCACAAACTAATTTAGGCGTGTTATATGGCATGGGCGACGGGGTTAAATATGATCGCCAAGTAGCCGTTTATTGGCTCAAACAAGCGGCCGCGCAAGGCGATAAAATCGCTGAAGATAATCTAAGAATTTTAAACGCACGTTAATGCTCATTTCTAGCCCGTTTTATTGATCAATATCAAAGCTAATACACTTTCCAAAGACTATTCTCTCTCGTTCTTAAAACAATGAACGAGGCAAGACCATGACACTCTGGACTGATTTATTATTCGGCAATTGGATTGGCATTATGAGCTTAATAGCCGTTTTTGGCACCTTAGCCACAGGCATTTTCATCATCACCATGGCTTATCGTAAAAGCCGCCCTGAAAACGATAAAAAGAAATAAGTTTATTTCGTTCGTTTTTCAGCGAAAAACTGCGAGATTAGTTGCGCCGCTTCATTCTTTAGAACGCCCGAAATCACTGCACACTGATGATTCAATAAAGGTGAATCCAACACATTAGCCACACTGCCCGCAGCGCCCCAACGTTCATCCATTGCACCAAAGATTAAATGCTGAATGCGGGCGTGTAAAATCGCGCCTGCACACATCACACATGGCTCTAAGCTAACGTATAAATCTGCACCTGTTTGCCGGTAATTATTGATTTTCTGCCCTGCTGCGCGCAAAGCCATGATTTCAGCATGGGCGCTAGGGTCATTCAAACTACGGTTTTGATTATACCCTGAGCCGATCACCTCTCCATCTAACACCACCACTGCGCCCACTGGCACCTCCCCTTTTTCTTGGGCGATCACCGCTTGCGCTAAGGCAAGGCGCATAAACGCCTCATGATCTGAATTAGATCGGCGACTAAACCTCAGAGATTGGGGCTTATTCCCACTCAATCGTCGCAGGCGGTTTGCCAGAAATGTCATAGCTAACACGGCTCACACCGCGCACTTCATTGATGATACGGTTTGAGACAATCGCCAGCACATCATAAGGAATGCGTGACCAAATCGCCGTCATGAAATCGATGGTTTCAACTGCACGCAACGCAATCACGTATTCATACGCGCGGTTATCACCGACCACACCCACTGATTTCACGGGTAAGAACACCGCAAAGGCTTGGCTGATGCCATCGTATAAATCATGGCGGTATAACTCTTCTAAGAAAATCGCATCGGCTTCACGCAGAATATCCGCAAATTCTTTTTTAACCTCGCCCAAAATACGCACGCCCAAACCTGGGCCTGGAAACGGGTGTCGATACACCATTTTAGGCGGCAGCCCTAATTCTATGCCCATCTTGCGCACTTCATCTTTAAACAACTCGCGCAAAGGCTCCACTAAACCCAATTCCATATCATCAGGCAGGCCGCCAACGTTATGGTGAGATTTAATCACCTTGGCTTTGCCGAGCTTGTTCCCCGCAGATTCGATCACATCGGGGTAAATCGTGCCTTGTGCTAACCATTTTGCATTATCGAGCTTTCGCGCTTCACGTTCGAAAATATCGATGAATTTATTGCCAATGATCTTACGTTTTTTCTCTGGGTCTGATTCGCCTACTAAACCGCTTAAAAATTCTTCTTCCGCATCCACCCGAATCACTTTCACGCCTAAGTTCTCGGCAAAAGCTTGCATCACTTGATCACCTTCGTTTAAGCGTAACAAGCCGTTATCAACAAAAATGCAGGTTAATTTATCGCCGATTGCTTCATGCAATAAAGCCGCCACCACAGAAGAATCAACCCCGCCTGATAAGCCTAAAATAACTTCATCATCCCCAACTTGCTGACGAATCTGTTCAATACTTTGCTGAATAATATTGGCAGGCTGCCAATCATCCGCGCAACCACAAATAGTATGGATAAAGCTCGCGATAATTTGCTGGCCATTTTGAGTGTGCGTCACCTCAGGGTGAAACTGGATACCATAAAACTGGCGCGCAGTATCCGCAAAAGCGGCTAATGGTGCATTCTGGCTTGAACCCACCACGTCAAATCCTTCAGGAATAGCATTAACGCGATCACCGTGACTCATCCAAACATCGATAGAATCTGCTTCAATACCTTGAAATAAAGCGCAATCACCAGATAACTTTATCTGTGCATGGCCATATTCCTTATGTTCAGAATCTTCAACACTGCCGCCCAGCTGTTCCGACATCGTCTGCATGCCGTAACAAATACCCAGCACCGGTAAGCCCATTTGAAAAATATCAGGATGCGCGCGCGGCGTATCATGCGTGGTAACCGATTCAGGCCCGCCCGATAAAATAATGCCTTTGGGTTTAAAATCTTCGATGGCCTGCATCGGCACATCAAAAGGATAAATCTCGCAATACACCCCTGCTTCACGCACATTACGCGCGATGAGCTGGGTATACTGAGAACCAAAATCTATGACCAGAATTCGGTCAGCGTGTGGATCTTGCATAAATTTATGATTTAATTTCTATGATAATTAGGCGCTTCTTTAACGATGGAAACGTCATGTACATGGCTCTCGTTCATGCCCGCATTGGTGATACGCACAAACTTACTGTTTTCACGCATATCGTCAATGGTAGCATTGCCCGTATAACCCATGCTTGAACGCAGGCCGCCCATGAGTTGATGAATGATGCTGGTCATCGGGCCTTTATACGCGACGCGCCCTTCGATGCCTTCAGGCACGAGTTTCTCAGGGCTTTTAACCCCTTCTTGGAAATAACGGTCTTTCGAGCCTTTCGCCATCGCGCCGACTGAGCCCATGCCGCGATATGATTTATACGAACGCCCTTGAAACATTTCGATCTCGCCCGGTGCTTCATCTGTGCCCGCTAAAATGCCGCCGACCATCACACTATTCGCACCCGCCGCAATGGCTTTAGCAATATCGCCTGAAAAACGTAAGCCGCCATCAGCAATGAACGGCACGCCTGTGCCTTTCAGCCCCTTGGCCACATCCATCACCGCTTGAATTTGCGGAACGCCCACGCCAGCCACAATACGCGTGGTACAAATTGACCCAGGACCAATACCCACTTTCACGCCGTCTGCGCCATATTTAACTAAATCTAATGCCGCCGCCGCTGTCGCGATATTGCCGCCAATCACTTGCACATCATATTGCGCTTTAATGGCTTTAACCCGCTCTAATACGCCGATTGAATGACCGTGCGCCGTATCAACGATGATCGCGTCCACGCCCGCGCGGACTAATAACTCAATGCGTTCTTCAGAATCTGCGCCCGTGCCAACAGCTGCTGCTACGAGTAACCGCCCACGCTCATCTTTACAAGCATTGGGATTGTCTTTTGATTTTTGAATATCTTTAACCGTAATCAAACCTTTAAGATGATTATTGTCATCCACCACAATCAATTTTTCGATGCGGTGTTCGTGCAATAATTTTTTAACATGTCCATGGCTCTCGCCTTCTTTAACGGTTACCAGCTTTTCTTGAGGGGTCATTATATCGCTGACGCGCGCATCATGATTAAGCTCGAAGCGTAAGTCACGGTTAGTGACGATACCAACTACTTCATTACCATCGACCACTGGCACGCCTGAAATGTGATGCTTCATCATCAGTTCAAGCACATCTGCCACGCTGGCTTCACGGTTAACCGTAACGGGGTCATGTATCACACCACTTTCGTGCTTTTTAACCTTAGCAACTTGCTCAGCTTGTAAGATAGGGCTTAAGTTTCGGTGTATCACGCCCACGCCGCCTTCTTGCGCCAAGCAAATGGCTGCACGGGATTCCGTCACGGTATCCATGGCAGCGGATATGAGCGGGATATTGATGGTTAAATCTCGAGTAAAGGCTGTTTGCAGCGTTGCCTGATGCGGCAAGATCGAAGATTTTTGGGGGACGAGCAAAACGTCGTCGTAAGTAAGGGCAAGTTCTATATTTTCCATCTACCGATTATACAGAATCATTATTTTCTTATGCAGTCCTAAATCTAGAAATTTTTAAAAAAATTAAAATTAATTAACAACAAGATTCAACATATATATTTTGGCCTCAATTAATAATACTTTGCCCCTTCATAGATGGATTGTTGTATTATTAGGGCATAAACATAAAAGCACTTGCTTCAAGTTTCGCCTTTGAAATGGCTAAACTTAAAAATAAGCAACATCATTAATAAAGTAATAAACCTTAGGAGAAAACATGAAAAAAGCACTTGCACTTGCATTGACAACTTCATTATTCATCGCTGGCTGCGCATCTGCGGGCAGTGACAAAAAAGAAATGGCGGCGAGTATGTCTAAAGACATGACCTCAATTTCTCAAGCAGAAGCTGACGTGAAATCAGCTAAAGCGGTACGCTCTGAATGGCGCATCCTTGATAAAGCTGCTGGCAAAAAAGCAGTTAGCTTATCAAAATTACTTAACATCGCAAAAGCAGCCGCTGACGAAGGTAAAACA
>JAZGFQ010000252.1:0-2384 GCA_036479635.1 Arenicellales bacterium | reverse complement strand
GTTAAGTATATCTATCTCTGGTTCAACAGTAACGGTCACTGAGAATGATGGAGGCGTTTATAAAGGTAAACTTTCGAACAATGTTTTTGTGGCCAGTAATATTATTTTTCTAGGTGATGCAGGAGATGGAATTATGTGTGGCGACGCAACAATCAATTACAATGGCTCTGTTAATGGCGCATTGGTGATCGGCACGGTTTCAGGTACGGTAAATTGTACGCAAAGCGGAGTAACGATTCCTTTTGCTTTTTCTGGCTCGTTTGAAACCTCTGCGCTTGCTCGGCTACGGTTAGGTGAGCTTGGTATTTTGTCAGGGGCATTGAAATCGATCCAAGACACTATGTAATAGTGTTATTTAAGTTTTGGTTATGAGCCCGCTATTGCGGGCTTTTTTATGTGATGAAGCTAAGAATATTTGCTATGATGCAATGAATAATGAACGATAAAGAGGATTGAAAGATGAGCTTAGTGAGCATGCTGGGTAAGATGGCGGTTGGTATGATAGTCGCGAAAGGTTTAGGTAAAATAATGGGCGGCGGTTCGAGTCGAGGCGGCTCCACTGGTGGCGGTTTAGGAGATGTTTTAGGCGGTTTGATGGGGCAAAAAAAGCATCCAGCAGAAATGGATATGAGTGAAATGGGCGAATTACTGGGCGGCGGGAAAAAACCAAGCAGTGATGCAGGTGGTATTGGAGGTTTGGGCGGTATTTTAGACTCTTTAGGGAAGCAAGGCGGGCAGGCTCAAGGTGGCCTCAAAGATGGCTTTGGCGATTTATTTAATACCAGCTTACGCGGAGAAACGCCGCTTAACATTGAGCCCTCGCAAGAACAAATCGCAGAACTCATGTTGCGCGCGATGATCTCAGCGGCAAAATGTGATGACAACTTAGATGAAAATGAAAAAGTTAAGCTCACCAAGCAACTGGGCGATGTCTCTGCGGATGAGGCAAGTTTTGTGCGTAAAGAATTAGCGGCGCCTGTTGATGTGCAAAGCCTTATTCGAGATGTGCCTAAGGGCTACGAGCAACAAGTGTATTTAATGTCTTTATTGGCGATTGATTTAGATGCCAGAGAAGAAGTGGTTTATCTTGATAAACTCGCTAAGGGATTAAATATTTCAGAGCAAATGGCCAATGAGATTCATGGCAAAGTCAATGCACCTGTGATGTATAGCTGAAGTATTGGGTAAGAAAATTATGGATTGACCCACTCCGTATTGGGTATATAATGTTTAGCCACTTTAGATAAATAGAGGCGTAAAAATGAAGAAAAAAATCTGCTTTGCCTTGTTGGCGGCAATGATTACAGCCCCGTCCGCTATCATGGCTAAAACTTTGATATATTGTTCGGAAGGCTCCCCAGAGGGCTTTGATCCAGCTCTTTATACTGCTGGCACCACCTTTGATGCCAGTTCGCGGAACGTATATAACAAATTAGTTGAGTTCGAACGCGGCACCACCACCATCGGCCCAGGTTTGGCGGATAGTTGGACAGTCTCTGATGACGGTTTGGAATATACCTTCCATCTTCGCTCGGGGGTTAAATTCCATCAAACCGATTTCTTTACCCCAACGCGAGATCTAAACGCAGATGATGTGGTTTTTTCTTTTGCACGTCAGCTAAATAAAGACCATGCTTGGCATGAATATACCGCAGGGACTGCGTGGGAGTATTTTAACGGCATGTCGATGCCTGATTTGCTCACAGGCATTGAGAAAGTAGATGATCAAACGGTTAAGTTTAAATTAACGCGCCCAGAAGCGCCGATGATTGCGAACTTAGGCATGGATTTTGCTTCTATTATGTCGAAAGAATATGCAGATCAATTAGCCGCAGCAGGCAAAAAAGAAGATTTAAATCAACAGCCTATTGGCACAGGGCCATTTAAGTTCTTAGCTTACCAAAAAGACGCGGTGATTCGATACCAAGCCCATCCTGATTACTGGGCAGGTAAGGCCGACATTGATACGCTTATTTTTGCGATTACGACTGAACCTGCAGTTCGCCATCAAAAGTTAAAAGCGGGAGAGTGTCATTTCAATGCTTACCCACAACCTGCTAACTTGCAAGCCATTAAAGACGATGCAGATTTAAATCTCATGCAGTCTGAAGGTTTGAATGTGGGCTATCTTGCCTATAACACGTTGGTGCCGCCTTTTGATAACGTCAATGTGCGCAAAGCCTTGAATATGTCAATTGATAAGCAAGCAATCTTAGATGCAGTGTTTCAAGGTGCTGGCAAGGCGGCTAAAAATCCGATTCCTCCTACGATTTGGTCTTATAACGATGCCGTGACAGATGACCCTTATGACCCAGTTGCCGCGCGTAAATTGTTAGATGAAGCAGGCGTGAAAGATCTCAACATGAAGATTTGGGCAATGCCTG
>JAZGFQ010000251.1:0-3770 GCA_036479635.1 Arenicellales bacterium | reverse complement strand
GCAATGTATTTGAAGATGTAGACAGTGCAACCATCGTCTTAGACATACAAACCAACACCGATACCAGCATCGTCAGCACCAGCATAGCAGGCACAGACTTAACCTTAAGCTACCTGCCCAACCAGTTCGGCTCTGCCGATCTCACCTTGCGCGCGACGGCCGATGGTAAAACCGCAGCCGTTATTTTTAGAGTCATGGTGGCATCGGTCAATGATGCACCTGTGATCACCAGCGCAGCGAACCTTGAATTTACCGATGGCGTCGCTGAAGTTAACCAATTAACTGCGACAGATATAGAGAATGACCCACTTACTTATTCAATCACGGGCGGGGATGATCAAGCGCTGTTTAACCTTACGTCTAGCGGCCTCTTGAGCTTTATCGCACCGCCAGATATTAAAGCACCTGCAGATTTAGATGCCAATAATCGATATGAGCTAAACATAGAAGTGACAGATAATGTTGATACCGCAGTACAGGCTATTACCATTCAACCTAGTGGATGCAATTTCTTCATTATCCCTGTGCCCAATGGCGGTGTTGTATCTATTTGCTTATAAAAATTAAGTAGTTTTATTTTGATCCGCAAGATACTGCGCCAAGGCATGCGGGCCATGTAGGCCGAGCTTCTTGCAAATATGCGCACGGTGGTTCTCAATGGTGCGCACACTGGCTGAAAGTAACTCAGCTATCTCAGCATTAGTTTTATAATCTGAGACCAGCATTAACACCTTGCGCTCGGTGGGCGATAAATCATTTTGTTGCGCTTGCGGCACGCCCAATAAATGATGCGCCACCCCCGGCGATAAATAGTGCCTGCCCTGCCCAACCATTTCCAAACAATGCAAAATATCTTCTTCAGCGAGATCTTTAAGTAAATAGCCCTTTGCACCATATTCCAGCGCTTTATCTAAATAAGGCTTATCATCATACATGGTGAGCATAATAAACGCAGGTGGGTTCGCCCATGTCATCCCTTTGGTTAATACGTCAAAACCATCCATAACGGGCATAGAAATATCTAAAATCGCGAAATCCGGGTGATGCTTTAAAATCGCTTCGATCGCCTCTGCCCCATTGCCCGCTTCTGCCACCACTTTATAATTGCCATGTGCAAGGATCATTTCTACCAAACCTCGGCGAAATATCGGATGATCATCTGCAACTACAATGGTTTTATTCATGTTTCAACGCCCTCTGCCTCCGTCACTAAAGGCACAATAATTTTCATTTTAAACCCACCTGAGGGATTATTTGAGAAAGCTAAATCTCCGTGTAATAACTCAACACGCTCGCGGATACTATTCAAACCAAAATTTTGATTAAAATCGATATCATTCGCCCAGGCCTTGGTTTTTTGTTTGGAAAAGTCCTCCATTCTGAGCATCATTTTTTTATCGCTTTGGTATAAATCAATCTCAACGCGCATCGGCTCAGCGTGGGTAATAATATTCTTCAAGCCTTCTTGAACAATTCTATACATATTCAATGCTAAGGGGCTTTTTTCAGGAAGCTGAATATCATCCACTTCATAATCCACCGCATAGTCTTGGCCTTCAAAAGAATGCTCAATCACGGCGATAACGGCATCTTTAAGCCCTAATCGATCTAATACATGCGGATGTAGTTCATGAGACATACGCCGCACATCATCGATGGTGGATTGCACCATCTGCTGCGCAACTTGCACATGATCGTGCTCATCTGAATGGTTGCTCAACTCGCGGGATAATTTATTTTTAATCACCAATAAATCTTGGCCTAAGCCATCGTGTAAATCTGCCGCTAATTGTCTGCGCTCTTGGTCGCGCGTAGCAATTAATTTTCTAGAGAAGTTCTCGCGTACTGATGCCATCCGCGTGCGCGTGCTCTCTAGTTGGCTTTGTATGTGCCGTACACGATAAGACAGCACAAATGTGAGTAAAACGGCATCAACCGCCACTCCCATCGGAAAAGCATGATCTAACCAACCGCCATGTTCAATTAATCCAAACGGTTTAATCCCATAAAAGACGCCGCCCGGCACAATCGCCAAAAAGGTGAAGCCTACAAATATCGAAGGTTTATAACCCGATTTAATGCCCACCACGATGGCATGGATATACAAACCCAGCGATAACACTGCCAGAAAAGGCGTGACGATGGTTAAAAACCGCACCCCAATAAAAAACCCGATAAAGACCGTGCTGCCAAGCAAAATACTAAAATAATTGAATACTTTCACTAAGCGCGGTGCAAGCACTTCAGTATTATTAATCGAGCTGGCAAATTTAAAACCAGACAGCATGGCGATGCATAAGGTCGCAAATGGGAACCGGCTACTGATTAAGTGTACATCTGGAAATACAAAACGCGTAATTAACCCGTCTAGCGACATTAAAAATAAAGCAATGAAACCGATATAACCAACATAATAAAGATAGCTTTTATCGTGCGATGAAAAATAAACCGACAAATTAAACAACACAACAGCCAATAAGACGCCGTAATACAGCCCCATTAATAAATTATCGTCTCCATTATTTTTATAAAACTCAGCGGTTTCCTGAATTGAAATAGGGATATTACTGGGGCCTTGCGTACGCACTTTAATAAATATCTGCTGCGCTTGGTTGACCTTAACTTTTTTAAGAAAATTACGATGATCAATTTCTCTGTTATTAAAGGGCCGCGTATCGCCCGTTTCTAATAGTCCCCATTCGCCATGCGACTGCGTATAGATATCCACCACATCTAACAAAGGGTAACCCACTTCTAAAATAGCCTCAGCGCTGCCCTCATGTGCGGGCAAATCTAGCTTAAACCAAAATGCAGATCGGCTGATGCCAAAACCATTTTTATCGTGTGAATTCTTGAATGCATAGCGCTCGGGGTACTTAAGCAAAGTTTCATGCTCTAGCACATTGCTAGTGTCTTCATAAACGCTAATGTTATAACTAATTTCATTCGAAGCATGTGCATAGAATGGCAAACAGAAACTGAGGCAGACTAGCCCGAGAACGAGCGCATAAATACCCCGCCAACCTTGCCTTGATGCGCAGAGCACTTGATGCGAATTATTTGCAATATATTCCATGAATATAAGCAATATAGCATTATCTTAATCTAGGTGTGAAAATTTACGCGAATGCCCTAAGTTAAATCACCGATAAATTTATCTGTCTGGCCTCAAAATTTTTTGAATACTGGTGCTATGGGCAAAAAAGCACAATGACTATTATCGATTCATTGTTGTTGTGCATAGCCTGTGCGTTTTTGAGTAGGCTTCGCATAAGGTTGGCTTTTAATAGGGTTTAGCGATGAAAATGACTGATAATGTAAGCACCTCTTTAGAGAACTACTGGATGCCCTTTACGGGCAACCGTGATTTTAAACAAGCACCGCGAATGGTAAACCGAGGTGAAGGTATTTATCTTTATGATATGGATGACAACCCTATTCTAGATGCCTCATCTGGCTTGTTTTGTACGCCGCTAGGCCATTGCCGTCCTGAAATTACTGAGGCTGTCTCCAATCAGCTTGCCACCTTAGATTATGTCCCACCCTTCCAAACTGCGCACCCTCTAGCATTTCAGTTTGCCAATGTTTTAGCGCAAATGCTGCCGGGCGATATCAACCATGTGTTTTTCTCAAACTCAGGCTCTGAATCGGTTGATACCGCAATGAAAATTGCCTATGCCTATCATTATGCCAATGGTGAAGGCCAACGCACTCGCTTTGTTTCGCGCGAACGTGCTTACCACGGTGTTAACATGGCAGGGGTTTCTTTA
>JAZGFQ010000250.1:0-5065 GCA_036479635.1 Arenicellales bacterium | reverse complement strand
AGACCTCAGCATAACTCAGGCGACGAGTAAAAACGTCTAAAATAATCCTGCTTGGCGTTGTGAATTTGACTAATAGCACGCTATTAGCTGCAATTCACGTCTAAATCAGAAAGATTTTAATCGTTTTTCTTTCGCCTCTGAATTATGCAGAGATCTCTCAAAGTTTAGTTCACTTTTAAAGTTGCCTTGCCCGCTTTGATGGTTGGCACGCCTAAGCCTAAGTTCGCTAACAAACCTTTAGCGGGCAAGTAACCACCAATAATCGTGCCATCATCAACCACGATAGTGGGCGTGCCACGCACCCCTACTTTTTGGCCTGAAGCATATTGTGCCGTGACAGGGTTCTCGCAAGTGGCCGCCACAATTTTATTGTTCAATTTGGCATCATCCATCGCTGCGACTTGATCATCCGCGCACCAAATTGAAACCGCTTTATCGTAACTAGGCGTGCCAACACCTGAGCGCGGATACCATAGATACCGCACCTTTACGCCGCTCTCTAATAAGGCGGGCACTTCTTCATGTAACTTACGGCAATATGGGCAATCTACATCGGTATAAACCGTGATAGTACGCTTAGTCTCGCCTTGGGGCGCGAATACGATCATGCTCGATTCTTCCATATCATCGACCACACCCAAAGCTTTAGACTGTTTTAATTCTTCAGATAAGCTAATGCGGCGCGTGGTATCGAACACATCGCCTAAGATCATATGCTTACCTTCCTTGGCGATATAGACAATACGATCACCTAAATCAGCCTGAAACACGCCTTTCATGGGGGATTCAATAATTTCGCTCGTCGCCGCTCTTGGGCCCACTAATTCAACCAATGACGCTCGAATGTCATCAATCGCATCTGCCGCAGCAACATGGGAAATAAGTAAGGCCGTGGCCGCTATAAAACTGCGCCCAATAAAAGTGGACGTAAAAATAAAAGATGTTTGATTCATGTAAATTCTCGTTTCTATTCGTAATATATTTAATCGTAGTGCTTATATAGGTGCCAAAGCGCCCATTTCAAGATGCGCAATCGTACCTTACGCCTTTACTTAAAAGCTGAATGATGGACTGACATAAACCATTTTAGTTCAATAAACCTTTAGCAGACTAAACCTAGGTTTAGATCAAACGCTTAATCAAGCTTGAAGTATCCCAGCGCGCACCGCCCATGGCTTGCACCTCAGCATAATATTGATCGACAATCTCAACGATCGGTAACTGCGCGCCCGTCTCTTGCGCCTGATCTAAACATAAGCCTAGGTCTTTACGCATATGATCCACCGCAAAACCAAAATCGAATTCTTTGGCGATCATGGTCTCGCCTCGGTTTTCCATTTGCCAGCTTTGCGCCGCGCCTTTTGAAATGACATCCAGCACTAGCTTGCCATCTAGCCCTGCTTTTTCTGAAAACGCCATGCCTTCAGATAAGCCCTGCACCAAACCTGCAATACAGATTTGATTGACCATTTTAGTTAACTGCCCCGCACCGCTATCGCCCATCAAGGTAACGGCTTTAGCATAGTGATCTATCACAGGTTTCGCGCGTTCAAATGCCGCCGCCGCACCGCCCACCATGACCGTTAATGCACCGTTCTGTGCACCAACCTCACCGCCTGAAACAGGCGCATCTAAAAAAGACAAGCCCAATGCTTGAGCGGCCTTAGCTATTTTTCCTGCCAACTTAGCGGAAGTGGTGGTGTGGTCTACAATCACCGCGCCTGAGCGCATACTTTGCATTGCGCCGTTAACGCCATCATGGCCTAATAAAGTCTCTTCAACGCTCTGATCATTGCCCAAGCACATCAGTACGATATCGGCATTCTTCACTGCACTATGCAGGTCAGTGCTGGCAGTACCTGAATATTCAGCGGCCCATCTTTCTGATTTCTCTGCGCTACGATTATAAACCGAGACATCATGCCCCGCTTTCGCCACATGCCCTGCCATCGGCGCACCCATTACGCCCATACCGATAAAACATATTTTTTGTGCTTTCATGTACTCACCGCCCAATGATTCAACTCGATTATTCAACTCGCCGCAGAAAGATGATGGCCACCGCTAAGAACACAATCACGGGCAAAGTCGAGCCTAACAAAGGCGACATATCATTCGCCAACACCAAATATCCAAAACCTTTGTTGGCCGCATAAAAACCTAAACCCAGCATGATACCTTGGAACAGGCTTTTGCCTAAATTCCCCATGCGCAAGTTCCCGAACACAAAAGGAATCGCCAATATCACCATCACTGCCGTCGATAAAGGTAGCACTAATTTATTCCAAAACGCGAGTTCGTAGCTGTCCGTTTTTTGATTATTTTCAGTTAAATGCTGGATATAATCTTTTAGTTGCCAAATAGATAACTGCTCAGGTTGAATTAAAAATGCGGTTAAAATTTGCGGCGTGACCTCCGTATTCCAAAAGGCATTTTCTAAACTCTGCGGGGTAGCACGATCATCCAAACCAATCACCGTTTGCGTAAGATCTTCCAGCAACCATTCCTTACCATCATAATGGCCTTCTTTGGCATAGACCAATGAACGCAATTTTTTATTTTGATCAAACTCAAACACTTTAACGCGCAGTAAGCTTAAATCAGGCAAGACCTCACCTACATTCACATAAGTAGTGGCATCACGCATCCATAAGCCAAAATTAGTTTGTTGCTGAATGTTTTCTTGCAAGGCCTCTGCGCGGTTTCGCTCAGCGGTGGTTTCTGTCCACGGCGAGACCACCTCACCAATTAAGACCGCAATCACGACAAAAATACCGCCCGTTTTTAATACCGCGCGGGTAATTTGCATAATGGAGATGCCGCTGCTGCGCATCACGATTAACTCAGAATCATTGGCGAGTACGGATAAACCTAAAATGGTGCCCAGCAAGGCCGCCATTGGAAATAATTCATAGATCACTCGCGGCGCGGTCATCACCACATATTTGATCGCCTCAAATAAAGTGTAATTGCCGTGACCGATGCTTGAGAGCTGATCAATAAAGTTTACAAATAAAAACAAACCCAGCAGAACCAACAGCACCAACATGGTTTGATTTAAGATGATGCGCCCTAAATAGCGCTCTAGAATGGCCATTGTTTAAGCCGCCTCAGCACTCGCGCGGTTACGCAACCTGAATGAATCCATCAGCGATTTATCTGCCACTCGCCGCGAAAAACGGTAAATGGCCAACAGCGCAAAGGCAATGTGTACAAAATACAGCCCCCAGTGCGGATCAATGCTGCCGCGTTTCGCCATGGACACTGCCACCCCTAAGAAATTAATATAAGCAAAATAAGTGAGCAAAGCGAAAATCATGCCCGGCATACGAGATTCACGATAACTAATCGTGGCAAAGGATAAGGCCATTAATGTCATGATCGGAATCGCCAACACATGTGCGATACGCCAATGAAGCTCGGTGATGACCGAACGATGCGTAGCATTGAGCAAGCGTTTCGTGGGGTAAGACTGTAAAGGATAAGAATACTGCGTTTTTTCGTTTTGTTTGATGCGCAGCGCGTAAGTTTCAAAATTCATCACCCCATATTCACTACTGCCAGGCTCACCTTCATAGCGCGTGCCATCTTTTAGCACCAAAAACTCATCTTGGGTGAATTGATCCAGCGTTTTAAAGCCGTTATTCGCCACCACCACGCCTTCTTTAGTGCCACCGCTATACACAAACACATCCTTGTATTGTTTGATTTCTTCGTTGAAGCCTTCAACAAAATACACGCCCGTGCCGCTGCGCGTCTCGGTAAACACGCCCGGCACCACACCCGCGATATCCGAGCGATTACGGAAATCTTCTTGAATAGTTTTACCGATTTGTGACGACAACGGCCCTAAATATAAAGAGAATATCGCAGTTATTAAGCCGACAATGAATACTAAGATGGAGGCAGGCTTTAGAAAAGTAGTGGCGCTAACCCCACAGGCTTTGATGACGATGAGCTCGTTATCACGCGACCAACGGTTCTGCACCAATAATATAGACACGAACATCACCAAAGGAATGATGATGTGAAAATTACCTATCAGCTTTAAAATCAATAAAGTAAACACGCTTTCCAGCGGCGCATCACCCTCAACTGCATCGCGCAGAATATTCACCACCCGCACCGCCATAAAAATAGAGACCAAGATCGCCATAACGGCGCCCACGGTTTGCAGTACTTCACGAACGAACGAACGATGTATGATCAAGATAAAACGATTGGATTTATTACAGCCTAAGACGCCATTGAGTGTAACGTAATCCCCTATAATACACCGCTAAATTATCTAACATTTTTATGTTTCGGGGGTGTGTATGAAATTTTCAGCCATTAATTCATCAGTCAGCAATCAAAGCGCCGATTGTTTAGTGCTTTTTATTCGTTCAGAAGAAAATCAAATTCAATTATCCAGCGTTGGTCAAGACATCGACGCAACCACTGAAGGCTTATTAAGCAACCTCATCAAGCGTGAGCAACTCAGCGCCTCGTTAGGCCAAGTTGATGTGCTATTCGAGCCGTATGGCCTGAAATACAAGCAGCTCATGTTAATCGGTTTAGGTGATGCTGCCCAACTTACGTTGCCTAAAACTCGAAAATTATTGAGCAAAGTCATTTCAACCTTGGATCAGCGCAAAATCAATCATGCCGCACTGTCGTTGTCAGATTTAGCGCACGCAAACCCTGAACCAATTTCAAATAACGCACAAGCACAATTAGCACAATTTGTTTGTGAAGCGGCGCATGCCAGCCAATATCGTTATACCGAAACAAAAAGCAAACAAAGTAGCGACGAAGAAAAAACTTCCGCAAACGCGCTGAAAAACATTACCTTTATTCTTGAAGATGCCGCCAATATTGGCAGCATTGAACGTAGCATTGCGATTGGTGCCGCCATCGGCGCAGGCACTGATTTAACCAAGAAACTATCCAATCTGCCAGGCAATGTTTGCACGCCGACTTACCTTGCTAAAACGGCGCAAACCTTGGGCAAAAAATACGGCATAACGACCACCGTATTAGATGAAGCCAAAATGAAAAAGCTCGGCATGGGTTCTTTACTTTC
>JAZGFQ010000249.1:0-3554 GCA_036479635.1 Arenicellales bacterium | reverse complement strand
CCGGCTCATGTCTTTTGAGTTGATGGCCTGATCACTGATCACATAATTCGATTCAGTGATATGCCGCCAAGGCAGGGCGTTATCTAAGGCACGCTCACCAAAAGGAAGTTGGTCTTCCGTATACGGCCAATGAATATCAGGCACCACGCCACGATGCTGGGTACTGTCGCCGTTCACGCGGAAAAACTGCGCAATCGTAATTTTGATTTGACCTAGTTGATCTTTGAATTTGCTTTTAGCATATAAGCTCAACGGTAAAACGTTTTGCACGGTGCCTTTGCCGAAAGTAGGCTCGCCCACAATTAAACCGCGTTGATAATCTTGAATGGCACCTGCAAAAATCTCAGAGGCCGATGCGCTTTGCCTATCAACCATCACCGCTAAAGGGCCTTTATATAAACTACCACTTTGATCATCTCTATGCGTGCGAACACGGCCATCATTATTTTTAACTTGAACGACAGGGCCTTGATCAATAAACAAGCCTGTGAGTGTGACGACTTCTTCTAATGAGCCGCCACCATTGCCACGTAAATCAATGATGATGCCATCCACCTCAGATTGTTTTAAGCTTTCAATGAGCTTAGCGACATCGCGCGTGGTGCTGCGGTAATCTTCATTGCCATTAGCGCGGCCTTCGAAATCGATGTAAAAAGAGGGTAGGTCGATGATGCCTAATGTTGATTTACCCGCATCAGATTCTACTTCAATAATGTGGCTTTTTGCCGCTTGGCTTTCAAGCTTAATATTATCTCTCACTAAGGTGATTTCTTTTGCAACAGCATTTGCACCCATCGCGGCAGGTAAAATCCTAAGCCGCACGTTTGAGCCTTTTGGGCCGCGTATTTTGTCGACGACATCCGATAGGCGCCAGCCGATGATATCGATAAACTCGCCTTGCTTGCCCTGCGCTACGGCCAGTATTTTATCATCAGCGTGGAGTTGTTTTGATTGATCTGCTGGGCCACCCGGCACGACACTCACGATTTGGGTTTGCTCGTCTTCTAAGCGCAAGACTGCGCCAATTCCTTGTAAAGACAAGCGCATGCTGATATTAAATTCCTCAGTGGCGCGTGGCGAGAAATAGCTGGTGTGTGGCTCAATCGCGCTGGCATAAGCATTAATATAAATTTGAAAAATTTCATTTTGCTTAATTTGCGCCGTGCGTTTGGCGATATTGGCATAGCGCTTCTTGAGCGTGCCCAGCACTTTGTCTTTATCTTCGCCCGTTAAATCTAGGTTGATTAAATCGTTTTTAATGCGTTTTCGCCATAGGTTGTTAAGCTCGTTGTCATTAATGGCCCATGCGCTTTCTGATCTGTCTAAACTGTACGCCTCATTTATTTCAAAGTTGAAATTATGTTCCAAACGCTGCAATGCAAATTCAATACGTTGATCAACGCGGTCGCGATAGATATTAAAAATACTGTGATACGCCACCGTTACGCCACGGCGAATATATTCATCGAAGTTATTTTCTAGTTTGCTGATTTCTTGAACATCATGCGCGGTGAAAAATAAACGTGAAGGGTCCAAACTATCCATAAAATTAGCTAGGATTTGCTGAGAAAGATCATCATTTAATAAAAAATCTTTGTAATGAAAGCGCTCCAACAAGCGATCAATTACCTTTATTTCATAGCTGTGGCGTAAATCGGCCGATTCAATATCTTCAATGGTTGTGCTCGACTTAGCTTGAGACGTGGTTTCAAGGCTGAGTTTCGCGATTTTTTGAGGTGTGGCACCTGATACTGCGCCTGGTATAACGCCTGATATAACGTCTGGCATATCGGTTTTCGCAGTATCAATAACCACTCCAGCTTGGTCATTAATCGCTTTAAGCTCAAGTGTGGTAGAAGGCTGAGCTTTAATCGCAAGGCTGGGGTTAATCCAGCTAGACTTGAAAGCGAATAAGCCAATAAAGGCCAGCACCATCAGTAAGAGCGTGATGCGGCGGCTGCGAAAGAATTGATTAATCTGTTTAGGCATCTATAATTTATGATTGGCTGTGTTTGCTTTACGTCCTGTTTAACTCGCTTGATTATAAAGAAATTTAACGCTTCGCGTTGTTTTATCCTACATTTTGAGTCTAAACTTTACAGAAGGTTTCTTAAGCTATACGCAGAATGAACGAAATATTTAAAAAGTAGTGGAAAAAACATATTATTCTCTTAATAATATGGATAGAATAATAAGCATTAACTGATACCAATCATAAGCATATAATTATTTATGACGAGCTCCCATCGTTCTGGTGCGCGTACCACGCCTATTTCGCGCCCGCTTTCCCCGCATTTACAGGTTTATCAACCTCAATTAACCTCGGTGATGTCAATCATGCACCGTATAACGGGCGTATTTTCCTTTCTTGGCAGTCTGTTGTTGTTGCTTTGGTTAATGACGCTTGCTTGGGAGCTCCCCTTATTTGGCTTGCTGCAAGTACTAGTGCACTCCACTTTAGGGCAGGTTTTATTGTTCTTGTGGTCTCTGGGCTTGGTGTATCATCTTTGTAATGGTATACGGCATTTGTTCTGGGATGCTGGTATAGGCTTTGAATTAAAGCAAATTTATAAGAGTGGCTATGTTGTCTTAGCCGCCAGCCTATTTCTCACCAGCTTAATTTGGTTGACACGCTAAACTTATGACGAAGAACAAACAAAGCGCCTTAAATGCACCAATACATGACCAAGAAAAGGGTGTGGCGGACTGGCAATGGCAGCGCCGCAGTGCCATTTTACTGATTCCCCTGACATTATGGCTGATCACCAGTCTCATTCATCATCTTGGTGTGGATGCAAGCCAGGCGCGTGCGTGGGTAAAAACACCGCTGATAGCCGTTTTACTTGGCCTGTTTTCCATCGCAATGTTCTATCATTCAAAATTAGGTTTACAGGCCATCATAGAAGATTATATTGATCATCTTTCCACGCGAGAATCTTTGCTTAGGGTCAGTGCTTTTGTGTGCTGGTCGGCCATGTTTTCCGCACTCGTTTCTATTGCTCGAATTGTCTTTTCCTCTTAATATATTTAAGATTAAGTATTAAAAATAAACCTATGAATTTAAAGTCTTATAATATCGTAGATCATCAATTTGATGTGGTGATTGTGGGGGCAGGCGGTGCAGGTTTGCGCGCTACTTTGGGCATGGCGGCCAAGGGTTTAAACACGGCGTGCATCACTAAGGTTTTTCCTACACGCAGCCATACCGTTGCCGCGCAAGGCGGCGTGAGCGCCTCGCTCGGTAATATGGGCGAGGATGATTGGCGCTGGCATATGTATGACACCGTTAAAGGCTCAGACTGGCTAGGCGACCAAGACGCGATTGAATTCATGTGTAAAGACGCCCCTGATGCGATTATTGAGCTTGAACATTATGGTGTGCCATTCTCGCGCACAGAGGAAGGCAAGATTTACCAACGTGCTTTTGGTGGCATGACCACTCATTATGGCGAAGGCCGCGCCCAACGTACTTGCGCGGCTGCGGATAGAACTGGCCATGCAATTTTACATACTTTATATCAACAATCTTTGCGGCATAATGCGCAATATTTCAT
>JAZGFQ010000248.1:0-7821 GCA_036479635.1 Arenicellales bacterium | reverse complement strand
TGGTAGTGGTAGTGGTAGTGGTAGTGGTTTTTCCAGCACTAGAAGCGTCTGTCTCAGTGGTTTGTGCGTGTGTAGGTAAAATCACTGCACTGATGATGGGTTTGGCCCATTTTTCACCCGCAAGCCCGCCTATGCCAATCGCACCGCTACCAAGGGCGGCAGATTTAAGTAGTTTTCTTCGTTGATTCCTTGTACCTTGTTGCTTGTTCATATTAAAAAATGCTCCGTAATATTTATTGTTAACGTTAATTCAGTGTGTGTATTACAAATGAGTATAACAACATGTACTTAACAAGCAAGCGCTGAAAGAAGCGGGGGTATTAGTGTGGAATTTTAATCAACCAAGGATTAATGAATATTTAAGAATCACGGTCGGCACCGCTGAGGAGATGCAAATATTTCTTGGGGCGGTTGAGAAGATTATAGACGCTTAGTTATTCGTCTATTTAGAAATTTCAGGCTAGCGTCTTCTTTAATGTGAGTGCGTTGTAGGGCATGAGTATGAGCGTTATACTGACAAGGCTTATGCAGAGGTTTTTTAACAATGAAAAATCGATTAAAAACCTTGGTTATAGAGTGAGGAATTCAGGCGCATACGCCTCCCATGATTCTGTAATTACTTGCAGGTTTAACATCAAACGCATCAAACGGGACGGTGCCCTTTAAATTGAATTTCTGGTGCAAGCTTGGAGAAGCAGATTTCGAGGTGCATGTTGCTTAATTATTATTGCCTTCGATTTAGTTTTGTGCGGGTTTAAGCATGGGCGTTCTCTTCCTCACTTTTTGCGTCGCCAAAAAGTATGTAAAAAAACTGATTGGATCAGTTTTTCACGAGCGTAGTCGAGCCTGAAAGGTGAAGCCCATGGATGGGCTGAATAAAAAGCGACCCGAGCCGCCAGCCCTGCGCTTCTCAAATTTCATAGGTGTTCCGCCAGAATGATTAGCTTGGCGCTAACGCTCAGACAGTGCTCGCACTGATCTATGAAATTCTGCGATGCTCAGCTGGCTCTAACGGGCATTAAAAACCACAGAACTAAGCATCACACGAGACGCCACCCTTTAATTTGAATTATATTATCTAACGATACCGAATCGCCAGTACCTCATAAACTCTCGTTTCCTCTGCAATAATAATACTCACTTCATCGCCAACTTGCTTGCCCAATAACGCGCGGGCTAAAGGTGAATCAACACTGATGTATCCTTTGCTTGAATCGCTGTCGATTTCATCTGCGCCGACAATTCGATATTCAAATTCTGAATCATCTTCGCGATATACTGTGATCCACGCGCTGAAATAGATGATGTTTTCATTGGCGACTTTAGGCACCAACTTTAAATCAGGCATACGCTTTTGCAAGTAGCGTATGCGGCGGTCGATTTCTCTCAGTTGTTTCTTGCGATAAATATATTCAGCATTCTCTGAGCGATCGCCTTCGGCTGCAGCGGCGGTGACAGCAATCGTCACTTCAGCGCGTTTTCTCCATAAAGCCTTGAGTTCCTTCTCAAGTGAGCGATAGCCTTCAGGCGTAATATAAGGCGAAGATCTAGGTCGAGGCGGGCGGTAACGGCTCATAAAATGAAGGGCGTTTAATTTAAAATGACTGTCTAGTTTACAATGGCTAGCCCAGAGATAGAGCTTGTGATTATATTGAGATTCACATACAGTCCAGCCTAAGTTGATCGGGCGATCGCGCGGGCTTTTTAGCCTTCGAGGAAAGTCCGGGCTCCATAGGGCAAAGTGCCAGATAACGTCTGGGCGGCGCAAGCCGATGGCCAGTGCCACAGAAAATATACCGCCTTGGTTTCTGACTAAGGTAAGGGTGAAATGGTGCGGTAAGAGCGCACCGCGCGGTGGGTAATCATCGTGGCAGGGTAAACCCCACTTGGAGCAAGACCAAATAGGAAACCATCTTAGTTTCGGCTAAGCAAGGCGCGGCCCGCGTTGGTTTCGGGTAGGTCGCATGAGGTATTTGGCGACAAATATCCCAGATGAATGATCGTCCTAGACAGAACCCGGCTTACAGATCAACTTACTTTATTCTCTTCTTAAATCAGATTAAGGCTTTCCGCTATGTAGCTGATTTAAAACGCAACATTTTCCATGCTTTTTCTAAGCTGAATCGCGCGTATCTCATTGAAAAACCTTGACTTAATTCTGGTCAAGACCTATATTTCCTGTTAGTGGTAAAAAGTGCATTAAATTGGATATTTTAGGATTATAAAACAAAACCAACATGTATCGCGGCGCAAATCAACTTAAGGTGGATGGTAAGGGCAGAGTAGCCTTGCCGACACGATGCCGTTCAGAATTAACGGAACGCTGCGGCGGCTCGATGGTGATCACGGTTAACAATACCAAGGAACACTGCCTATGGATGTATCCATTAGACGAGTGGGAAAAGGTTGAGAAAAAAATCAATGATTTACCCAGTTTCCAGCCTGAGCACGCGCGCTTAAAGCGTTTCTTTGTTGGTTACGCTTCAGATGTTGAAATGGATAAAACAGGGCGTATCTTGTTGCCGCCTTCGTTAAGATCTTTTGCGCGCATTGAAAAAGAAATCTATTTTATTGGTCAAGGTAATAAATTTGAAATTTGGAGCGCCAAGGATTGGGAGGCCAGTTGCGATAGCTGGATAAACCAAGAGGGCGAAGGCGATGTGCCGACACCAGAAATGCAGGTGCTCCAGCTATGATGCACGGAGCAACGCACCAAGCTGTGTTGCTCGCTGAAGCCGTTGATGCGCTGCATATCAAGCCCGATGGCTTTTATGTGGATGGTACCTTCGGCAGAGGAGGGCATGCGGGCCTTATTCTTGACGCGCTCGGTGAGTACGGCCGTTTATGGGTGCTGGACAGAGACCCTGAGGCAATTGAAGTGGCCGCGGCGTTAATGGGTGAAGATGCGCGCGTGAAGATTATCCATGCACCGTTCTCACAATTATCCAAGCACCTAGAGGCTGAAGGGTTGATGGGTAAGATCGATGGCATCTTATTTGATTTTGGCGTGTCTTCGCCGCAGCTAGATGAAGCTGGGCGCGGCTTTTCATTTCAAAAAGAAGGCGTGTTGGATATGCGCATGGATACCAGCAAGGGCGAAACGGCAGAACAATGGCTAGCACGCGTTGAGTTCCATGATTTAGTTAAAGTATTAAAGGTCTATGGCGAGGAGAAATTTGGCAAACGCATCGCCACTGCTATTTTGGAAATGCGCGAAGAAACGCCGATTCGCTCAACAGTTCAGCTCGCTAATTTAATTGCCGAAGCGATGCCCGTGCATGAGCGCGATAAACATCCTGCAACACGCTCATTTCAGGCGATTCGAATTGCCATTAACGATGAGTTACAAGAAATTCAAACCGTACTGCCCGATGCAATTGATGCGCTTACTGTGGGCGGCAGATTAGTGGTGATTAGTTTCCATTCTTTAGAAGATCGCCCCGTGAAGCGTTTGTTTCATAAAGAGGCCAAGGGCGATGAATTTCCGCCTGATTTGCCGATCAGAGCAGATCAGATCAACCCCAGAGTTAAAATGGTGGGTAAGGCGCAAAAAGCCAGTAAAAATGAAGTGCAAGAAAATCGTCGTTCACGCAGTGCGGTGATGCGCGTAGTGGAGAAGTTGCGCGCATGAGATTGAACAAGCAATCCATGATGAGTTTGGTTTTAATTGTTTCTGTGGTTGCCACGGCGTTGACGCTGGTGTCGGTTCGTCAATGGAACCGCATGGCTTTTTATGAGGCGAGACAACTAAAGCTTGAGCGAGATGATCTCGCTATCGAATGGCGCCAGCTGATGGCGGAATATTCAACTTGGCGTTTAGAGCATAACATTGAAAAAGAAGTGCGCGGCGCGCATGATATGCAAGCACCGAGCACAGGCAATATTTATACCATTGAATTAGCGGGCAAGGGTTTAAAAGCTGGGGGCGCACAATGAAGAAACAAAAAGCGCAACAAATTGAAAGAACCTTGTCTCGCCAGCGTTTTATCTTGGGCTTGGTCAGTGCGGGCTTTTTGGTGCTGGCGGCTAAGTTGGTGACTATCCAATTACTAGGGCATGACCGCTTAGTGGCAGAAGCCAAAGCTCGGCACGTTCGCACGGTTAAAACAGCCGCTATTCGTGGGCCGATTTTTGACCGAGATAACCGTTTATTGGCGGTCAGCACGCCAGTTGATACAGTTTGGGCTGAAGCCAAGTTTTTTTGCGAAGCGCAAGATCAGTGGCCGCCCTTAACAAAGTTATTAAGCCTGCCAAGTGCAAAATTAAAACAGCAATGCGCTCAGCGTTCGGCGAAAGAATATAAAAATAACTTCTTATATATTAAGCGACAAATTTCGCCATTATTAGCAGAGGAAGCAAAGGATTTAGGCATCAAGGGTGTGCATTTAGAAAGAGACTATAAACGTTTTTATCCAGCAGGCCCTGCCGCAGGGCATTTGATTGGTTTTACCGATATCGATGGCAACGGCCAAGAAGGTTTAGAGAAAGCATACAACGCTAGCTTGGTCGGGCATAAAGGTGAGCAAGTCGTGCATCGAGATAGTAAAGGCCGTTTTGTCGAATTTGTTGAGCAAGTCGCGGCAGTTGAAAATGGCGCGCCCTTAGTGCTGAGCATCGATAGTCGAATTCAAACGCTTGCAAGCGGTTATTTAGAAGAGGCGGTACGCACGCATAAGGCGCGCGGCGGTAGTGTGGTGGTGATTCATGCCGCAACGGGTGAGATTCTCGCGATGGTAGATTCTCCGCAATTTAATCCGAATGATCGCCGCACTTTATTACCAAAATTATTCAGAAACCGTGCGGTCACAGACGTTCAAGAGCCAGGCTCTACGGTCAAGCCTTTTACCATTGCAGCGGCGTTAGAGACGGGTGATTTCACGCCTGAATCAGTCATTGATACAGGCAAAGGCAGGTTTAAAGTGCCGGGCGGCAAGATTACCGATACGCATGAGCATGGTGTGATCTCGCTGGCGCAAATCGTGGTGAAATCTAGCAATGTAGGTGCGGCTAAGTTGTCGATGGAGTTTCCGTATGAAGATTTGTACAACACCTTAGGGAAGGTCGGTTTTGGGCAAAAAGTAAATGCCGTGCCAGCCGAAGTAAGCGGGGTATTACCTAAGCGCAAGATTCTAATAGATCGCTTAACGCAGTCTTATGGCTATGGTTTAAACGCAACGCCGTTGCAAATAGCACGTTCTTATACCGTGTTCGCCAATGGTGGGGTGATGAAGCCGATCACGATATTAAAGCAAGCTGAAAATGCCAACATCAGTGGTAAGCGCGTATTCAGCAAGAAAACCACAGCGCAAGTGTTGGCGATGCTCGAAGACGTGGCCACACCAGAAGGCACAGCGCGTCGTGCGCGCGTGACGCGTTATCGTGTAGGCGGCAAAACAGGCACCTCACGCCGTAACACAGGCAATGGTTATGAGAAAGACCATTATGTCTCTTGGTTTGTCGGCCTAGCACCGATTAGCGATCCGCAATTTGTGATGGCGGTGATGGTGGATGATCCGCAAGCAGGGAAATATTACGGCGGCACTGTTGCAGGGCCAGTGTTCTCCAAAACCATGCAAGATATTTTACGTTTATATAATGTATCGCCTGATGCCGTGCCGAATGATTCAGTTAATAGCAGCATGGCTGACGGTAAGCAAGGCAAAGCGAGAGGGCAGATATAATGTCTACATTATCTGCATTGTTAAAAGGGTTTGTGAACGTGGATAGAATTGATGTGGATGTGCACGTCAGCGATATCACTTTAGACAGCCGCACTGTTCAAACAGGCAGTTTGTTTATTGCCTTACAAGGCGAGAAAACGGATGGCCGTGATTATATTTTAGCAGCACTTGAGCAAGGCGCAGCGGCGGTGTTGATTGATAATGATCAAGGGCTAGATTTAGCGGCGAATGTTTTGGCTTCAGGGCAAGTGATTATCGTGCCTGATTTATTGCAAAACCTCAGCGAGATTGCGGCAAGGTTTTATGATCACCCTTCTGAAAAACTGGATGTCATCGGCATGACGGGCACCAATGGTAAAACCTCTGTTGCCTATTTCTCTGCACAAACTTTAGAGGCGTTGGGGTGCGATACCGCACTCATGGGCACCTTGGGCGCAGGCAGAATTGGCGAGATTAAAACCACTGGCATGACCACGCCTGATGCTGTGCAAACCCAGAAAATTTTAGCAACATTTGTTGAGGCGGGCGTGCAAACAGTCTGCATGGAAGTGTCGTCGCATGGTTTAGCGTTGGGCCGCGTTAAGGCGGTTAAATTTAAGGCGGTGGTGTTCACTAATTTGAGCCAAGACCACTTAGATTTCCACTTAGATATGCAAGCCTATGCCGATGCTAAGGCACGTTTATTTAATGATTTTGAATATGATTTCGCCATCATCAATCAAGATGATGTACTGGGTCAGCAGCTTATTAAGCAGCACTCAGCAAAGGCCACAGAAAAAGTATGGGCTTACGGCATTGAAGCGGGCGAACTCATCGCAACAGAAATTAATCTAACGCACGGGCTTAGCTTTAATATCACTTATCAAGGTGAGCAATATAAAGTGCACAGTGCGTTGGTGGGTGAGTTCAATATTTATAATTTATTAGCCGTCATCGGTATTGGGATTTCTTTGAATTACTCAATGGCGGATATGACGCAAGCACTGGCAAATATTAGTACTGCACCGGGCAGAATGGAGCCGATTCAAAGCAGTTCAAAAAACGCTGCGAAGGTGGTGGTTGATTTTGCGCATACACCAGATGCTTTAGAGAATGCATTAAGTGCTTGCCGCGCGCATTGCGTAGGTAAGTTATCGGTCGTGTTTGGTTGTGGCGGTGATCGAGATAAAACTAAGCGCGCACAAATGGGCCGCATTGCTGAAAGCCTTTCAGACACCGTATTCATCACAGATGATAACCCCAGAGGCGAACAACCTGCGGCCATCGTGCGCGATATTTTAAGTGGTATGAAGCAAGCGCCTTGGGTGGTACATGATCGTGCGCAAGCGATACAAACCGCTGTAGTGCATGCGGCGAAAAATGATTGGGTATTGATTGCAGGCAAAGGCAGCGAAGCACAGCAAATTTATCGTGATCATCGCATTGAGATGGATGATAGAGATTTAGCGCGAGCCGCATTAGAGGGCTTGGCCGCATGATGCATTTAAGCGAAGCCAGTGATGCCATGCAGGGGCAACTAATGGGTGCAGACGCACCGTTCGAATCGGTCGAAATCGATACGCGCCGCGCTAAAAAATCAGGCTTGTTTTTTGCCATTCATGGTGAGCAAAAAAACGGTCATGAATTTATTAATGTTGCACATCAGGCAGGCGCTTTAGCATCGGTGGTGGATGAGCCGCAAGCAGATGAATTGTTGCAACATATTATGGTAGATGACACCACCATTGCGCTGGGCATGTTAGCCGCACATTGGCGCAGGAAATTTAATTTACCCGTGGTGGGCATTACTGGCAGTAATGGTAAAACCACCGTATCGAATATCGTAAAAAATATTTTTGATGTAGCACTACCTGGCATCGCGCCACAAGGCAGTTTTAATAATCATTGGGGCGTGCCGCTGACTTTGCTTAAATTACGTGCAGGTGACCAATCCGCTGTGATCGAAATGGGCATGAATCACGCAGGCGAGTTATCGTATTTAGGCAAGATCGTGCAGCCAACGATTGGCTTAATTACCAATGCCGCCGCAGCGCACCTTGAAGGCCTAAAAACAGTTGAAGGTGTGGCAAACGCTAAAGGTGAATTACTTGATTTCATTGCGCCTAACGGCACCGCGATTTTAAACCGTGATGATGATTTT
>JAZGFQ010000247.1:0-7361 GCA_036479635.1 Arenicellales bacterium | reverse complement strand
AGTGCTGGCTGAATTTTTATCTGCGACTATGCTTGAGGCTCAATCATAATCCACTCCTTATTAAAACGGCATAAAATAGCCGTTTAAAATTAATGCCCGTCTCGTTACAATACAGCCTTTAATATTACTTAAATCAGCATTGTGTCTAGAATAGCCAGCGTCGAACGTAACACCAACGAAACCCAAATTAAAATCGAAGTTAACCTCGATGGAACGGGACAAGCACACTTTGAAACGGGGGTGCCTTTCTTAGATCACATGCTTGATCAAATCGCCCGTCACGGCTTATTAGATTTAAACATCGTCGCTAACGGTGATCTTGAAATTGATGCACACCACACGGTTGAAGACATCGGTATCACCTTGGGCCAAGCCGTCACCAAAGCCATTGGCGACAAAAAAGGCATCGTGCGTTATGGCCATGCCTATGTGCCTTTAGATGAAGCTTTAAGCCGCGTCGTCATTGATTTCTCTGGTCGCCCGCAACTCATTGAATCTGTTGAATATACAGGCAAAAGCATTGGTTCATTTGAAACTGAATTGGTGCATGAGTTCTTTCAAGGTTTTTGTAACCATGCCTTAGTCACTTTACACATCGATAACCTGCGTGGGCGTAATTCGCACCACATCGTTGAAACCATTTTTAAAGCTTTTGGCCGCGCATTGCGTATGGCGATTGAATTAGACCCACGCACGGCAGGTGTGATTCCTTCGACTAAAGGCAGCTTATAACATGAGTAAGATTGTGGTCGTCGATCTGGGCACAGGCAATCTGCGCTCAGTCGCCAAAGCCGTGACACATGTGGCAGATAACCATGAAGTAGTCGTCAGCCATTTGCCTGAGGTCATGCTCAGCGCGGATAAAATCGTCTTGCCGGGCCAAGGCGCGATCGGCACGTGGATGAAGCAACTTGAGCAAGAACATATCCGTGAAGCCATCGACACCGTGCTTAAAAACAAACCTGTGCTGGGCATTTGCTTAGGCTTGCAGGCCTTGTTTACTTCAAGCACAGAATACGAAAACCAAAGCTGCTTAGATCTCTGGCCTGGCAGCGTTGAACATTTTGCTGAGCACTTGCCCGCTGAAGCACAAGGTTTAAGCATTCCACACATGGGTTGGAATAATGTGTATCAAAGCCAAGCGCATGCTTTGTGGAATGGCATTGATGATGGCGCGCGTTTTTATTTCGTGCACAGCTATTTCGCACAGTGTGAGAATAAACAACACTTAGTGGGGCGTTGTGATTACGGCATCAGCTTTACCGCCGCTGCAGCGCACGAGAATATTTTTGCAGTACAATTTCATCCTGAAAAAAGCCAGCATGATGGCTTAAAACTCATCGAAAACTTTGTAAACTGGAACATTTAAATGCTATTAATTCCTGCAATCGACCTCATCGACGGCCAATGCGTACGCTTACGCCAAGGGGATTACGACGATAAAACTGTCTTCGACACCGATCCAGTCGCCGTGGCGAGCAAATGGGTAGACGCAGGCGCACGGCGCTTACACATTGTTGATTTAGACGGCGCTAAAGCAGGCAAGCCCATCAACGCGCACATCGTTCAAGCCATTTGCGAGAAATACCCAGATTTACCCGTGCAAATTGGCGGTGGTATTCGCGATGAAACCACTGTAAAAGCTTACTTAGACGCAGGCGTCTCTTACGTTATTATCGGCACCAAAGCCGTCAATGAACCTGCATTCATTCAACGCCTATGCGATCAATTCGGCGGCGAGCATATCATCGTGGGCTTAGATGCTAAAGGCGATCAAGTCGCAACGGAAGGCTGGTTGACCGTCACAGAATTAGGCTTGGTTGATTTAGCCAAGCAATTTGAGCAAGCAGGCATCAATTCAATCATTTACACCGACATCGGCCGTGATGGCATGATGCAAGGTGCGAACGCTGAAAACACACATTTATTAGCCCAATCGGTGAATATTCCGGTGATTGCCGCTGGTGGCGTGCATAAATTAAGTGACCTTGAGCAATTAACCGCGACCACACAATGCAAACTCGCGGGCGCAATTACTGGCCGCGCGATTTACGAAGGGTCTTTAGATTTCGCGCAAGGTCAGGCTTTGTTAGATCAGCTCTGCGCAGGCACGGCCTAATGGGCTTAGCGAAACGCATCATACCTTGCTTAGATGTCGATGCTGGACGCGTTGTTAAAGGCGTGCAGTTTATTGATATTCGCGATGCGGGCGACCCGGTTGAGGTAGCGAAGCGTTATGACGAGCAAGGCGCCGACGAAATTACCTTTTTAGACATCACCGCCAGCTCTGATCAGCGTGATACTTTGGTTAAAGTGGTTGAACAGGTCGCGGATCAAGTATTCATTCCGCTCACCGTCGGCGGCGGCATTCGTAAATTAGAAGACATACACCGTATGTTAAATGCGGGCGCTGATAAAATCGGCATCAACACCACCGCGGTGTTTAATCCTGATTTCATCATTGAAGCCAGTCAGCACTTTGGTAATCAATGTATCGTGGTATCGATCGATGCCAAAACCGTTAGCACGGGCGATGAAACGCCACGCTGGGAGATTTTCACCCACGGCGGGCGTAAACCCACGGGCTTAGATGCGGTTCAGTGGGCACAAAAAATGCAAGATAACGGCGCAGGTGAGATATTACTCACCAGTATGGACAGAGACGGCACGCGCAGTGGTTTTAACCTACCACTCACCAAGGCCATCACCGATGCCGTAAGCATTCCTGTTATCGCCTCTGGTGGTGTTGGTAATTTAGATCATCTCGCCGATGGCATTCTTAAAGGTGGCGCAGATGCGGTGCTGGCAGCCAGTATTTTTCACTTTGGGGATCACACCGTACAAGAAGCCAAGGCGCACATGGCTGCCGCTGGCATCGAGATGCGCTTATGAATGCCAATAATCTAGATTGGCTCGATGAAATAAAATGGACCGACACGGGTTTAGTGCCTGCATTGGCGCAAGATTACCAAACTGGCCAAGTATTGATGATGGCATGGATGAATCGCGAAGCATTAGCCTTAACCGTTGCTGAGAATCGTGCTATTTATTATTCTCGTTCACGCCAAAAATTGTGGCGTAAAGGTGAAGAATCAGGCAATGTGCAAATGCTCAAAGAAATACGTTTAGATTGCGACAGTGATGTTATTTTGCTGCAAGTTGAACAAATCGGTGGTATTGCCTGCCACACTGGCCGCGCGCACTGTTTTTATAAGCGTTATGAGCTAGGCGAATGGGTGAATACTGAAGTGGTGATTAAAGACCCAAAAGAAATGTATAAGAAGGCTTGAAACCTTCGCCACTGTAAATAAAAGCCTGATAAACTAAGCCCATGAGCCAGCCTACTAGTAAGCCCAATAAACATATACTTGAGCAACTAGATGACGTCATCACAGAGCGTAAAGCTGAAGATGCTGATACATCTTATGTGGCCGCCCTGTTTGATAAAGGCTTAGAACAAATACAAAAAAAAGTTAATGAGGAGTCTTTAGAAGCGATACTCGCGGCAGAACAAGATGACCAACAAGCATTAGTGAGCGAAGTCGCTGATTTATGGTTTCATACCATGGTCTTATTGGCGTATAAAAATGCGAGCATTACCGACGTATTAGATGAATTAGAACAACGTTTTGGCGTGTCAGGTATTGAAGAAAAGGCATCACGCACCAAATAATAAGCAGCGTTAGGTTTTTATAGAGCATTTTTATGCTTTTAACTAACAATATAAACATACAAAAGAGGTTATATCATGGGTTTAGGCGGCATTAGTGTTTGGCAGTTATTAATTGTATTGGTGATTGTCGTGGTTATATTCGGCACGAAAAAATTAAAAAATATGGGCAGCGATGTAGGCGGTGCGGTGAAAAATTTTAAATCTGCGATGAAAGATGAGAACGGTGAAGACATCGTTGATGCAGATGCAGACGATAAAAAAGACAGCTAAGTAGCCGTCTTTATTTATTACACAACCATTTCCTTAAAACTTAGGTAGTTATTTATTGTGTTAGACATCGGCTTCTGGGAAATGGCAGTGATTGGCATGCTCGCTTTAGTGGTCTTAGGCCCTGAACGGCTGCCCAAAGCTGCGCGTACGGTAGGTTTATACGCAGGCAAAGCGCGCAGAATGATGCGCGATATAAAATCAGACATCAAAAGCGAATTAGATGAATCTGAATTAGATCAGCTCAAATCGATTGGTAAAGACATCCAAGACGCAGGTGAAGCGTTTAAATCAAAAGTTGAAGATGCGGATAAATCGGTTCGCAAAGAAACCTCTTCAATGGATAAGGCCATCGGCGATGCGCTGAATAAATCCAATGTCATCCCTAAAGTATCGGCCGCCAGTTCAACTCAGAAAAGCACGACACCCGCGCCGACTAAAAAGAAAACAGCAAAAAAGAAAGCGACTAAGAAAAAAGTAGCCAAGAAGGTAACGGCTAAAAATAAAGTGACGAAAAAGAAGCTTGCTAAAAAAGCCAGCGCCAAAGCCCCTAAAAAACCCTCTACGAATAAAACAACATAATGGAAGAAGGCTCTTTAATCTCCCATTTACTGGAACTACGTGACCGACTATTACGCGCTGTTTTAGTCGTGATTGTTTTATTTTTGTTTTGTGCGCCCTTTGCCAACGAACTGTATGAAATGCTGGCAAAGCCTTTGATGGAACAACTGCCAGAAGGCGCGAGCATGATCGCCACTGAGCCACACGCACCGTTCTTTGTGCCGTTCAAATTCGCCTTTGCCGTAGCCTTTGCCTTAGCCATTCCGTTTTTGTTATATCAAATGTGGGCCTTTGTTGCGCCAGGTTTATATAAGCATGAAAAGCGCATGGTCATGCCGTTATTGGTTTCAAGCAGCGCCCTTTTCTATCTCGGCATTGCTTTCTCATATTTTGTGGTTTTTCCACTGATCTTCAAATTCTTTGCCAGCTCTGCGCCTGAAGGTGTGGCGGTAATGACAGACATCAATTCTTACTTAAGTTTTGTTTTGAAGCTGTTTTTTGCCTTTGGCGTGGCTTTTGAAGTGCCGATCGCCACTATTTTAGTCATCAAAATGGGCATCACCACGCCTGATGCATTGGCCGAGAAACGCCCGTATATCATCATTGCCGCTTTTATCCTCGGCATGTTGCTCACGCCGCCTGATATCTTCTCTCAGCTATTTCTAGCGATTCCTGTTTGGCTATTATTTGAAGTGGGCCTGCTCGCCTCGCGTAAATTCATCACGCCTAAAACGGATGACGATGACGACACCGAAGAACCCGAATTAGACATTGATTCTGAGTTTGAAAAAGCTGAAGGTGAACTCAATTCATTGATGCGCCATGATACCCCTGAAGAAGGCCCTTAGAATATTCAAATTTTGATGCATTTCTACTGAACTAAAATGCGCTATTTTAGTCACAGTCTCCATGAATTATAAAATCAATGACTTATTGCCCGTATTTTGCCTGCTGGCCTTCGCCCAATTTTCTTCTATTAGTCTTGCACAAACGCAAAATGCATCAGAACGAACACCTGATATTACCAAGGATACGGCGCAACTCGCACCTTTAAGCAACCAGCTCAAAGACCACGCTTCGCCCTATCTTGCCCTTCACGGCACGGACCCAACCGCGTGGCAAGCTTGGGGGCCTGAAGTTTTAGCACGCGCCAAAAAAGAAAATAAACTCATCTTACTTTCCAGCGGTTATTTTTCCTGCCATTGGTGCCATGTGATGCAGCGTGAAAGCTATAAGCACCCAGACGTTGCTAAAGCGCTGAATAATGGCTTTATTCCCGTTAAGATTGATCGTGAGCTAGAACCTGCTTTAGATAAACGCCTCATGGCCTATGCGCAAGCCACTTTAAAACGCGGTGGCTGGCCGCTCAATGTGTTTATGTCACCCGATGGCATCCCTGTTTATGCGCTTTTGTATCAGCCTCAACAACCTTTCTTAGCCTTAATTAACCAGCTCACAGGCTTATGGGAAGGCCAAAGCGAGCGAATCCGTAAACTCGCACTCGCTGAGAAGAAGTTAGTCACCTTTCCTGATGCTGACCCTAAAATTGATGCTAATTTAAGCATCGAGTTGCGCACTTTAGCGGTGCAACAAATCCTAGCCAGAGGCGATGATCTTGAAGGTGGTTTTGGGCAAAGTAATAAGTTTCCTTCTGCGCCACAACTCAGTTTTTTGGTCGATAGCCTCGAATTCAGCCGAAACCCTGAAGTCGAAGAATTTCTGAGCTTAAGCTTAGATGCAATGGCGTATAAAGGCATGCGTGACCAACTCTCAGGGGGGTTTTTCCGCTATGTGGTGGACCCTAGTTGGGAGATTCCACATTTCGAGAAAATGCTTTACGATAACGCCAACCTTGCCAGCTTATATTTAAAAGCAGGCGATGCATTAGAACGCCCTGATTACACCGATATCGCGCGCAATACCTTAGATTTCATGATGCGCGAAATGGCCAGCGATAACGGCGCGCTTTATGCCTCTTTTTCTGCGATTGATGACAAAGATGTTGAGGGCGGTTATTATTTATGGGAAAACGAGACGCTTAAAAGCGTGCTAAACGAACAAGAGTACACCGCCTTTTCTCAAAAATGGGACAGCACACGCGCGGATGATTTAGAAGCAGGCAATCATTTACGCAGCCCCAAATCGCTTAAAGATATCGCCGCTGTGCTTAAATTGTCTGAGGCGGATATCAGCGCCCTGCTCGGCAGCGCTAATCAGAAACTCATCACCAAGCGCTTAACGCGCGTGCTACCCACAGACGATAAACTCTTAGCGGCGTGGAATGCATTAGCCTTATCGGCTTTTGCAAATGCAGCAGACACCTTAAACGATGAAACTTACCGACAGCACGCACAAAAAATTCGAGATTTCCTGCTCAACACCTTATGGAAAGATCAATCTCTCACGCGCAGTCTAGCCAAAGGAAAATTACTTGGCACTGCCGCGATTGAAGATTATGCCTACACCGCAGCAGGTTTATTGCAGTGGGCTAAATTGAATAACCAAACCGAAGATTATGCTGCCGTGGAAGCCGTGTTAACCCAAGCATGGCAACGGTTTTATAGTCATAATGCTTGGGCGTACGCTGATAGCACACTCTTACCGCCTGATGATGGCAAAGAATTACTCGCCGAGGATTCCAGCGCATCACCGTCTGCGGTGATCATCCAAACCACGCTTGAATTACAGCAATTAGGGAAATTGAAAAATACCACACTCCACACACAAGCACTTTCGGCACTGAACCGTGGCGAAGCGGTGTTACGCAACAGTGCCTTTTGGTATATCAGCTATATTGGCGCAATGCAGATTGCGGGCCAACCTTAATTTATATTCAAGCCCAACATTAATCTGGATCAAA